>NZ_JADGFC010000245.1 GCF_016744025.1 Sulfurimonas sp. | reverse complement strand
ATTTAGACCCTAGGAGACAAAAACTGTTACCACTGGTATCGTAAAGAGGTGAAATAAGAAAACTTGTTTTACTGGTCTTGAAAAAGGGAACCATTATATGGAAATATTTATTCCAAAAGCAAAAAGAGTATGGGGATATTATGTATATCCAATATTATTAGGTAATAAATTTATAGGAAGAATCGAATTAAAAGCAGATAGAAAAACTAAGCAATTAAATGTTTTAAACTTTTGGAAAGAAAAAGAAACTCTTTGGAATGATTCAAAAGAAAAAAAACTACATATTGAGTTGTCTAGTTTTGCTTCATTAATTGACATTTACAATGTAAGTTGGTCAAATAACTAACTTATCACCTACTCTTTATTACATTTACATATAAACCTCTTGATATAAAATTAATCTACAGCAATCCTCAAACAAATAGAAATTAACTATTATTCATTAAAATATCTCTTATAATTATAATTTTTTAAGATAATACTAGATATTATTTCTCAAAGGATAAATTATATCCTTTAATATTTTTTATTAAGAAATTTATATGAAAGTAGTTATTTCGTTAACATTGTTAACAGCTTCTCTAATGGCTTCAACTCTAGTAAACACAGCAAAAGAGGCAGGATTAAAACCTATTCCTAGTTCACAAAATGAACTAAACAAGCTTATTGATGATTCTAGAAATCCAATAACAGCTAAGAAAATTGAGCTTGGTAAAAAATTATACTTTGACCCTAGACTCTCTAAAAGTGCTCTTATCAGCTGTAATACATGTCATAATTTAGGAGAAGGTGGCGATGATGGAGTTTCTGCTGCTATTGGTCATAAATGGACTGCTAACCCTCACCACTTAAATTCACCTACTGTATACAACGCAGTATTTTTTGAAGCTCAGTTTTGGGATGGTAGAGCAAAAGATTTAGAAGAACAAGCACAAGGTCCTATACAAGCGCATCCAGAAATGGCAGCTACAAAAGAGCATGTCCAAGACACTGTAAACTCTATGCCTGCTTATGTAGACGCATTTAAAGATGCTTACGGCAAAAATGTAAAAGTTACATTTGAAAAAATAACAGATACAATCGGTCTTTTTGAAAGAACATTAGTTACTCCATCTCCGTACGATGACTATTTAAATGGTGATGAAAAGGCAATGACAACTGCACAAAAAGATGGTTTAAAAACTTTTATAGATAAGGGTTGTGCTTCATGTCACAATGGAATCTCTCTTGGTCAAGGTATGAATGCTTTTAATGTTACGGATACTTATAAGCACCAAAATGTAGGTGATTTTAAAGGTGATGCAAATGCAATGGTAAAAGTACCTACTCTTCGTAATATTACGCAAACTGCTCCATACTATCACAATGGTAAAATCTGGAGTTTAAAAGAGGCTATTGTAGAGATGGGAAGAGTTCAACTAGGAACTAAGATTAGTAATGCAGAAGCTGCTTCTATAGAAGAGTTTTTCAAAGCACTAGGGGGAAGAAAACCCACTTTCTCACTACCAATGCTTCCAGCTTCAACAGTTACTACTCCTAAACCAGATATGAACTAAGTAAATAGCAACTTTATGTTGCTATTTAGTATAATGGTTCCCTTTTTCAAGACCAGTAAAACAAGTTTTTTTATTTCACCTCTTTACGATACCAGTGGTAACAGTTTTTGTCTCCTAGGGTCTAAATTATTATCAGCTTGATAATAGACTTCATTTGGAGTTTTATAAT
>NZ_JADGFC010000137.1 GCF_016744025.1 Sulfurimonas sp. | reverse complement strand
AACTGTTACCACTGGTATCGTAAAGAGGTGAAATAAGAAAACTTGTTTTACTGGTCTTGAAAAAGGGAACCATTATAGATGTCTCTATAGATAATTATTTAATATTAGTTGTCCAATATTCTCTAATCATTTTTTTAGTAGCTTCTGGAAGAGGAATATAACCTAACTTTTTAGCTGAAGCATCACCATTCTTGAAAGCATAGTTATAAAACTCTATAACTTTTTTGTTCATAGCAGGTTTCTCAGTTGGAAGCAAAATAAATGTAGCCGCAACAATTGGGTAAGAAGTATCACCTGGTTGTAAAGCTAACATAGCGTAAAAGTGATCTTTTTTAGTCCAACTTGCATATTTTGCAGCAGCTTTAAAGTTATCTTCATTTGCCACAACCCATTTACCATTTGCAGTTTTAAGAACAGCTGCACTTAGATGATTTTTCTCTTTATAAGCATTTTCTATATAACCTATTGAGTAAGGAGTTTGTTTAACTAAGTTAGCAACACCCTCATTACCTTTTCCACCGATACCAACAGCCCAGTCAACTGCTTTACCAGTACCAAAGTTATTTTTCCAGTTAGCAGAACTTCCACTTAGATAGTAAGTAAAGTTATAAGTAGTACCTGAACCGTCTGATCTGTGAACAACTACAATCTTTTCATTAGGAAGATTAACACCACTATTGTTTGCAGCAATTTTACTATCATTCCATTTTGTAATTTTACCAGCGAAAATATCTGCAACTACATCATTAGAAAGTTTTAAAGTCTCATCAGCAATACCATTAACATTAAACGCTACAACAATTGAACCGATTACAGCAGGGAATTGTAATAGTTTTGCTTTAGCTAGTTTTTTTGAATTAAGAGGTTTATCAGATGCACCAAAGTTTACAACACGTTTTGTGATTTGTTTGATTCCACCACCAGAACCTATTGATTGATAGTTAACACGATTTTTTGTGTCTTTTTTATAATTGAATGCCCAATCATAATATAGAGGAGCGGGAAAAGATGCACCGGCACCATTAATTTTATCAGCAGCGATTGATGAACTAAAAGAAACGGCTGCAACTAATGCAACACCAAGTATTTTATTTAACATTTTCGTACCCTTGTGTTTTTAAGATACGAAATTATAAAAGGAAAATATTACAGTTGGATTACAATAGATGAAGGAAAGAGGTTAGTATAGTAACCTCTTTGTAATTTTAAATTATTAATTATCTTTTAACACATGCGTTTCTACTACCCAATTTGCAAAAGGCATTGAAGATGTAAAAGCAGGACTAACTGCATTTAATACATGAACAGAATTTTCATCAGATTCTACAACAAAATCTTGTACTAACTCTAAAGTATTTTTATTTAATAGTTGTGCACGAATACCTGGAGTACTCCAAGCATTAAATCCATTATGGTTCATTCTCTTAGTGAGTTTCATAGCTAAGCCTTTTAAATACGTTAGGCTATATTTTTTCACTTCATTGTATGCTAAAGACCTAAATCCAAAAGCATTAGTTAAAAATAATTTTGCTTCATAATATATGATTTGTGCAAATTCTTTTAAATCAAAATTATCAAAACCTTGATAGTTTTCTCTCCAAAAAGTAGGGATTGCAGTTGGTCCTATCTTGCTTTGTCCATCAACTGTTAAAGTATAGTGAACTCCTAAAAATGGATTGTCAAGATTTGGAACGGGATAAATATTAGTTTGTAGATGCGATTCATTTTTTGTATCTTTTAAATAAATACCTTTAAATGGAATAATTACATAATCCTTACAAAAGCCAAAATCTCTAGCGATATTATCTGCATATAAACCAGCACAGTTAATAACTTTTTTTGCACAAAACTCACCTTGTGAAGTTGTAACAACATTACAATCACTTGAAATATATTTACAAGATAGAAGTATCTTAACACCCATCTCTTTTATAACTTTTTCAAACTCTTTTGTTACTTCTTTTGGGTTTACAGTTGCTGTACTAGAACAAAGAAGTGCTTTTTTATGAGTTTTAATATTTGGATAAAGCTCATTTAAACCATCTTCATCTAACCAAGTAAGTTCAACACCATTAGCATCTCCCCTTCTTTTTAGTTCTTCTAATCCTTCAACTTCTTTATCATTTAAGGCAACTACGACTTTTTTGCATTCATTTATTTGTAAACCTCTTTGTTTAACAAACTCTTTTAATGCAATATTTCCTTCTTTGGTGAACCTTGCTTTTAAAGAATTAGCAGTGTAGTAAAATCCTGCATGTAAAACTCCGGAATTTCTTCCAGAACTATGCATGGCTACTTCTTCTTCTTTTTCTAGGACTAATATCTCACTACTAGGAAATCTATCTTTTAAATTTTTAGCAATATTTAAACCAATAATTCCTGCACCAATAACTATGTAATCATACATTTTAAAATCCCAAGTCTTCATTTACTATAATCAATACTATTCTATCTTTCTCATCTGCTTTTATATGTGTAAACTTATTAGCAATATTATCAAGATTATGTCTTGGTTCTCTACCCATCTCTATTGCTTTTGAGTTCATTCTATCAATATTTTTACCAACAATTACTAGTACTTTCTTTGGTCCAAATATCATTGCTGCTACACGATTTCCACTACCATCTGCATTTATTAGTTTCCCATCTTTTGTTAAAGCATTTGTTCCAGTTACAAAAAGATCAGTTACCATTCCCAATCTTCTTCTATTGGTATTTTCTTCCATAGAAATACCTTTTTCATATTGGTTAAATAAGGTAATATCTTCTTTATTAATCAAATAATCTAAAAGTCCTATTTCACTTACACTTGTTGAACCACCTAGTCCAACACTCATATCTGTTTTAACAAAAGTTTTACATAATGATAATGCTTCATCTTTATTTTGAACAAAATATGGGTCATAACACAATTACTTAATGTTTTGAGAAATTCATTCATATCTTTCCTTTTCATTTACTAGATTGTTTTTTAAATAGTTTCACTTAATTTTGTATATACTACTGATTCTTTTTTTAACATTTTATGTAAACCCATAGATACTGCAAAGATTATAAATCCAATTATATGTGTATTTTGAATGATTCCAAAATAAGTTTCCATATGAAAAACTTTATCAGGAGATAAAAGAAATATTGCACCTATAAAGAAAACAGCTCTCTCGATCCAATTTAGCTTTTGATCCCAATAGCCTTCCATCACTATTGAAAAAGATGCTATACCCATCATGGCAAAGGTAAACACTTCAAATCTCTCAAACCATGTACCATTAATCAATGGAGTAAAAGCAAATAGTAAAGGAATAATATACATTCCTTTTCCAACTTTCCATGCAACTAGACCTGTTTTCATAGGAGGGGTTTTTGCAATAGCCGCTGCTGCGAATGCAGCTAAACAAATAGGTGGGGTAAGATTTGAATCTTGAGATAACCAAAAGATTATCAAGTGCGCGGATAATAGATACATTGCAACTTCCGGTAGTTCAATTCCTGCATTTATAAGTGCTGCTAGTTCAGGTCTTAACATAAGCCCTACAAGAGCCGGAGCTGATAATACTGATAGAACAACATAAGATGCAGTAACAGGTAGTCCCATTCCAAGAATAAGAGATGCAATAGCAATTAAAACAATTGCTATTAACAATGAATTACCTGACCATTCCATAATAAGTTGTGAGAACGTAATTCCAACACCAGATATATTAATAATACCAACAATGATTCCAACAGCAATAAGAAGAACCCCTGTTACTATCATATTTTTTGAACCAAGAGCTAGAGCTTCTAAAATTTCTTTTATTCCCATTCTTTTGTTTTTTGTTAAATAAGAAGAGAGAATAATCGCTACGATAGCGATACCAGCTGCATAAGTTGGAGTAAAACCATAAACTAAAAGTCCAATTAATGTTGATAATGGGATTATAAAATGAAATCCTTCTCTTAAAATTGGAAGGATATTAAGCTCACTTGACTCACCTTTAATATTATTCTCTTTTGCATGAATATTAATATAAAATGCTATTGAAGCAAAATATAAAATTGCAGGTAAAACAGAAACTGAGATAATAGTAACAAAGGGAATATGAGTCATTTGAGCCATAATAAATGCACCAGCACCCATAATTGGAGGCATAATCTGTCCACCTGTACTTGCTGCTGCTTCTACCGCTGCTGCAAAGGTGCCTTTAAATCCTGCTTTTTTCATCATAGGGATGGTTATAGAACCAGTTGATACTGTATTTGCGACTGCTGAACCTGATATAGTTCCCATTAATGCTGATGAGAATACGGCAACATGTCCAGTTCCTCCAGTATATTTGCCAGCAACTGCACTTGATACGTCAACTATAAAATCTCCTGCACCTGATTTTAAAAGAAATGCTGCAAATAAAATAAACATAAATACATATGTTGATGAAATAGTAGCGATTGGACCAAACAGACCTTCGCTTGTAAAATACATTCTATATAAAAATCTCTCTGGACTCATTCCTGCAAAAGCAAAAACACCATCAATGTGTTGACCTAAAAATAATATATAAGCGATACAAGTTGAGATAATAAATGGAATAATGTAACCAGTTGATCTTCTAACCATTTCTATTGCAAGAGCTATTGTCATTGCAGCCACAATTAAATCACTAGTTCTCATTTGAGAATTAGCAACTGCATATAAGCTTTCTTCAAAAAGTACCATATAAGCAAATGTAAACAGAGATAAAACTGCAAAAAGCAGATTAATTATACTTACTTCATTTTCATTTTTATCAGATTCATATGTTAAAAAACCAAGAGATGCTAATAAAGCAAAGTGTGCAGAGTTAAACCACAAATCACTAATCCCACCCCAAATATTTACACCAAAATGGAATAAAGATATAAGAATTGCGTATGCGAAAGTGATTTCTTTAAAGTATTTTATTTTTATCATTTTTTATTCCTCAATGTATATAAAATATATAAATAATTTTTAATTACTTATATAATTCATATATCAAAAGAAGTTAGACTTCTTTTGATATGCTAAATTTATTTTGCTAATAATGAAGCAGGTATAGTGATACCTTGTTCTTTATAGAATCTAGCTGCACCTGGGTGAAGAGGCATTGGAAGGCCAGCAATTGCTTTTTTGATAGACATTGCTTTTGTAGCTTTATGAACACTGTTTAAAAAAGGTAAGTTTTCATAAATTGTTTTAGTTAGTAAGTATACATCTTCTTCTGGAGTATCTTTTGTAACTACAAGTAAGTTTGGTTGAGCGATTGTATTAATATCTTTTGTTTGACCTGGGTAAGTTCCAGCTTTGATATTAAATGCAGTCCACACTGGGTAGTTAGCGTTAATTTTTGCTAAGTCCTTAGCGTTAAAATCTAGAACTTTAATTTTATCATTTCCAATAGATGCAAATGCATTTGTAACCGCTGATGTTGGAGGACCTGATGGTGTATTCATACCTTGAACTTTTCCATCTTGTAGTGCAGTGGAACTTGGAGTGTACCCTAAGTATTGAACATTCATTTTATTAAAGTTAATATTTAATGAACTCATAATAGTTTCTGCTGAGACTCTAGAACCTGAACTTCTTCCACCAATAGCAAATCTTTCACCATATAGATTTTGTAAATCCATAATGTTTCCAGTTTTTGCATAATCATTTTTGATTGTAAACTGTTCAACATTTTGCCATAACATAGAGATTGATCTTAGGTTTTTCTTTGGAGCACCTTCGTATTTTGCTTTACCTTGCCACGCCATAGAACCAAAGAGTCCTTGTAAAATTGCAAAGTTTACTTCACCTTTTTGAAGCATATCAACATTTTCACCAGAACCAGCAGATGTGATTGCTGAGAAAGTTGTTTTATGTTTCTTAGCTAACTTTATAGAAGCAATAGTAGCAATACCAACTCCAACAGGATAATATGTCCCACCCGTACTTGCAGTTGCAATTACATACTTAGTTTCTTTTTTAGCTGCATTAGCACCAGTAACAATTGTAGCTGTAATCGCTGATACAACTAATAACTTTTTAAAGATTGATAACTTTGTCATTTGTTCTCCTTAGTTTTTATACTGAGAAGAAGTATAACACATTTTGTTTCAAAATTGTTTCAAAATTGTTTCAAATTTATATATTTAGTATAAAAGTCCTATTTTGTAAGCTTTTAATCTTGCTCAATTATATATCCTAAGCCTTTTTTTGAAACAATGAAGTCATT
>NZ_JADGFC010000244.1 GCF_016744025.1 Sulfurimonas sp. | reverse complement strand
CTTCTATAAAGAATTCAGTGTAACAAAATCCAAAATTATTATTTGGGTATTCTATAAATTTAATGAATAATTAAAAAAGGGATGAAAAAAGTGAAGAATTTAGCCGCAGATATTATATATCTTATTGAGAGTAATGATGACTTGATAGAGTATAAAAATAATCAAATTATTATAATTTTAAATGCACTTAAAAATGCTATTATTAACTTAATAAAAGAAAATAAAAATAAAATTTTTAATGATAATGATTTAATTAAATTAGCTATTAGAAAAGCATTAGAACTTAAAAAAAACGATGTAATCATCATTAAACAAGAACATATTTTTGTAAAAATTATTAACAGAACAAATAGAAATAATATAGCCCAAAACGAATCAAAAATACATGAACGGAGATTTAATGGGATTGATAAAAGAGAGTTAGAAGTATTTTATAGTGAACATTTTTCAAAAGAAATTAGCAAGAATTTTTTTAAGACAATTGTTGAAAAATTTGTTGAATTATATTTTGAAGAACAAAAAATAGATAATCATATCTACGAAAAGAATGTTTTTGTATATATTCAAAGAATAATTATAGCAGAACTAATAGTTAAGTTTGAACAGTCTGAAGAGTTTTTAACGGGATTTAGTGGTTATGCCTTTAGAATGCACTTTAACAGTGTATTTGACTCTATCTCCGAGTATATATTAAAAGAGATTTCAATTTCAAATGAATATATGATTGACTTTTTAAAGTACTATTCTTTAGACATAATTATAGTAGATGGAATGAAATATAAAGTTCCAGAGTTTGAAACTGATGATGGCTTAAAGTGGAATGTAATTTCTATGTTATCAATTTCAAAAATATATACTAGAACTAGAACTTCTGTCAATAAACTTCAAAAAGAGGTTTATAGTCTTGATGATCAAATACTTAAATTATTTATAGACAATTTATCACCTACTGAACATAACAAAATACATCTTAACAAGAAAGAAAAACTTACTGATGAGTTAAGATTTAAAGGTCAGAAATTAGAAGATCTTTTAGATGAAGTCCACAGAATGGATAATAAAGAAAGAACAGAGTCTATAAAAAATGAAATAAAAGTATCTAGAGAAAATATAAAAACAATAAAAAGAGCTTTAGAACAACTTGTTAAAAAAGAGATAAAAAGAAGTTTAATAAATAAACAGTTAAAGCTAGAAAGAGAACTTGATAGTATGCATAGAGAATTAAAAGCTCAAGAGAAGATATTATTTCAGAATAAAGATTCATTTCTTTCAATAAAAAAATCACTTTTAAAAGCCTTAATATCAAAAAAACAGCGTATATAAATTAACATTGAGATAAAATTCCATTATGAAATTTGAAGATTACAAAAAAGCAGTTGAGCAGTTAAATATATACTCACATAATTACTATGTACTTGATGACCCTATAACAACAGATGAAGTTTATGACAAACTATATCATGAAGTAGTGGAGTACGAAGAGACAAATAAAGATGATGTTTTAACATCATCACCTACACAAAGAGTTGGTGATGCCATATCTAGTGGATACACTAAGTCCTCGCATCTATCTCGTATGTGGTCTTTAGAAGATATTTTTGACGCGCAAGGCCTAGAAAAATGGCTTACTAAGACATATAAACTAGATGAAAATATCTCTTTTTATTGTGAACCAAAGTTTGATGGAGCGAGTCTTAACCTTATATACGAAGATGGTGAACTTACTCAGGG
>NZ_JADGFC010000136.1 GCF_016744025.1 Sulfurimonas sp. | reverse complement strand
TACAAAACTCCGTATGAAGTGTTTTTCAGTGAAATGAGTAAAAGATTAGCTAGCTAATTTAGGTGGAAATTGCACTTGTTGTTGGAATTGGCGATTTAACTGAGTGTCCCAACCTTTAGCATCTTCATTGCCTATGATAGAGTGAAATCCATTTTGGACTTCTTCTCCTGCATTTTCTCCTATAACTCTAAGATTCATGCGATACTCATTAAAACTATTGTCATCCCATTCAAAAACATATAGTGATAAGTTTAAAAAACCCACATAAGGGGCATCGTTATATTGAGCCTCAGATTTGCTGACATCCTCAGGAGTAATAATTGCATGAGAAAGGCTAGCTCCTGCACTATATTTTTTTGATTTTTCAAGACCATTGATAGTTGTAACATTAAATAAACCAAGCATAAATCTACTGTAATATGATGTAGAATCAGTAACCTCATGATCATAAGTATCATCCATCCAACTAAGAGCAAGACCATTTGAGTAATGCCTATCTGTTCCAGCGAATACATCATTATTAAACTGAAAAGATATCTGATCTGCATTTAGAGTAGATACCAATATTAAAAATACTAATTTATAAATATGTTTCATCTAATTATTTTGAACCTTTTATTTTGTTAATTTTTCACTAAAATTGCAACAATTTTTCTTACTTGTGGAACTATAACAAAGATTGTAGGAAAAGCAACTAAAAAAGCTTTCCAATAAGCACTTAGCCAAATATTTACAAAACCATCTACTATTCCAAGATTTATGAACGTTACAATTAAGCTCATAAATCCAGACATAAACATAGACATGATAAATGAAAAAAGTATCATTTCATATTTTCTATTTACCATCTTTTATTTGTCCTACTTCATAAAACTTTCTCAACCATCTATCAAATGGATTAATTAATCTATACATTACAGGAACAATAAGAAGTGTTAAGACCATAGAACTTAAAAGTCCACCAATAATAGAAATTGCCATCGGTGCTTTTGTCTCACTACCAAGTCCATCACCAATAGCAAGAGGTAACATTGCAAACACCATTGCAATAGTTGTCATTAAAATCGGTCTAAGTCTTTTCTCTCCAGCTTCTATAAGTGCTTCATCTGCACTTTTACCACTCGCAACTGCGTTATTTGCAAAGTCAACAAGAAGCACAGCATTTTTACCAACCATACCCATAAGCAACATAAATCCAATCATTACAAATAGACTAAACTGAAGTCCAGATGCATAGAGTGCTAGCATAACACCTATGATACTCAGAGGCAGTGCCATCATAATAATAATAGGTTGAATCAATGACTCATAAAGAACTGCTAAGATAATAAACATAAGTATTACTGAGAGCCCAATTGCTACTCCAAATGCAGCGGCAGTTTTTTCCATCTCTTCCGCAAAACCAGTAAATCTATAAGTAACACTCTCTGGCATTAACTTGTCAATAGATTCTCTTGTATATGCAACAGCTCCACCAAGATCAAGACCAAAAAGATCTGAGAAAACAGTTACCTGTCTCTGTCTGTCAAAGTGGTTTATAGAAGTCAGAGATTTACTTTGAGTAAATGTAACTAAACCATCAAGATATATATACTGACCATTATCAGCACGAAGTTGAATCTTTTTAATATCATCTATACTTACTCTATTTTCATCATCAAATCTTAGAGTGATGTTATATTGCTTACCATTCTCTTCAAAGTATGAAATCTCTAAATCACTTGAAAAAGCAGTAGATACTGCCTCTGCAATCTGAGATGCTGAGATGCCAAGACGGTTTGCATTTTGTCTTAAAATATTGATATCTATCTGTGGTCTTGCATCGTCTAAGTTTGTATCGATATCAACAAAACCCTCTTTTTTCTTCATGTGCTCAATCAGGTTATTTTTAGCAACTTCTAAGTCCTCAAATGAGTCTGACTTTAAAACTATTTGGTAAGGTACAGATACACCAGCACCTTTAATATTTGGAATTGCTGCTGCTGTTATAAACATATCTTTGCTAAATGGTTTCATCTTAGCTCTAAGACTTTGAGTAACCTCTTCTTGGTTTAACTCTCTTTCATCTTTTTCTATAAGTTTTACATACATAAGAGCCTTGTGTTTCTCTTGCGCAGTGTTATAACCGATAGTTAGAGTCGTATATACAACATTCTCATCTGCTCTAATTAGATCTTCTACTTCTTTAGATTTTCTAATCATCTCTTGGAGTGAGATCCCAGAATCTGCTTTTATCTTTATCTCTAACTCGGACTTATCCTCTTTAGGAATAAAGTCCATACCAATCTTAGGGAAAAGACTAAGAGAACCAAAAAAGATTGCAAGAACTACGATTAAAGTAATGATCTTAAATCTAAGAACAAATCTTAGTATCTTTTCATAACCTCTCTCAAGAGCTTTAAAAATAAACTCTGTTTTATCATAGAACTTACTTTCACCCTTGTGTAAAACCCTAGCACTAATACTTGGGATAAAACTAAGAGCAATAGTATATGAGATAATAATCGCAAAAGCAACCGTCATAGCGAATGATTCAAAGAACTTACCAACTATTCCACTCATAAATGAAACTGGGATGAACACAGCCAAAAGCATTGCAGAAATAGCGAGGATAGTAAAAGCCATCTCTTTTGTTCCCTCTACAGATGCTTGAAACTTACCCATACCCTCTTCCATCTTTTTGTAGATGTTCTCGATTACAACAATAGCGTCATCGATAATAATACCAATAGCCAAAGTAAGACCGATAAGAGTCATTCTATTTAAATCAAATCCCATATAGTCCATAAGAGCAAATGTACCCATGATAGATGAAGGGATAGAAAGAGCAGAAACTAGAGTAATAGTCATATTTCTTAAAAATACAAATACAATAATAGCTGCTAAAATAGCACCATAAATAAGGTCAAACTCAACATCTTCAAGTGAGTTAATAATAAATGGTGTAGTATCATTTAAAATAATAACTTCATAGTTGTCTTTTGCATAGCCTTGAAGTTCAGGTACTGCTTTTTTAACACTCTCAACAATATCAATAGTATTTGTCCCTGAGATTTTTTGAATCTCTAGCATAACACCCTCTTCTCCATTATAAGAAGCATAACTCTTTGCATCACTTAGAGTATCTTCAACTTTTGCTATATCTTTTAGTTTAATAGCATCTTTAATTTTTATATTTTTAAGTTCTTCTACACTTAGAGCATCTGCTTTTGTCTTGAGTATAAACTCTTTTGTTTTAGTTACAAGCTTACCACCACCAATTTTTACATTTTCTCTTGCAACTATTTTGTTTAACTCAGCGATTGTAATATCAAATTTATTTAAAAGTTTTGGATCTGGATATATTTTTATCTCTCTATCTTTATAACCAATAATATTTACAGCACCTACACCATTAATCTTTTGTATCTTTGGTTTTACTTTTTCATCTGCAAATAACATAAGGTTTTTAATAGACTCTTTTTTTGCAGTTAAAAAGATATTTATAACAGAAGCTCCACCAATATCAAGCTTACTTACAAGTGGTGTCTTTGCATCACGAGGCATTATGACAGCTGAGACTTTATCTCTTACATCATTTGTTGCTTCATCTATGTCTCGCTCTAAGAAAAATACAACAGTTACGACACTAACACCCTCGCTACTTGTAGATTGTATTTTATCTATTCCGCCTATTCTTGAAACAGCTTCTTCTATCTTATCAGTTACCTGAGACTCAATAGTACCAGCTTCTGCACCAGGATAAACTGTTTTAATAGTAACAATAGGAAAATCAACATTTGGAAAAAGTGCTGATGGCATAGACTTATACCAAATATAATCAGGGCAACAACATACATCAGTGTTGTTATGGGATTTTTTATAGAAAACTTATACATATAAAACTACTTTACGTCAGGTATTGTAATATACCCTTCACCAAAAAGACCAACCACAAAGCCGTTTGTAATTACTTCTGCTTTAATCTTTCTGTTGTCACTGTTAGCATGTGGGTATAGTTTAGAGATCTTACCAGTGTAACTATTTTCATCACCATTTACTGAGTACTTAACAGCATCTCCAACTTTTACACTTTTCCAGTATTTTTGATCAAATTCAAATATCAGTTTTCTTTTTGATTTACTTTGAATCTTAAGTATTGTTCTAAGAGACAAACCACTTACTACATCACCAATCTCAACGCTTTTTTCAAAGATTATTCCATCAAATGGAGCTAAGATAATACTTCTCTCTAAAATTGCTTTTTGATAAGAATAGTTAGCTTTAGCTTGTGCAGTTGCAACCTTAGCTCTTTCGTAAGCTAGTTCATACTGATCAAACTTAGCCTCATCGATTAGATCTTTGATAAGAACTTGTCTTTCATAATCTTTTTTTGCAAACTTCAAAGTAACCTCAGCGTCATCTAAAGCAGCCTTAGCCATTCTTAGAGATGCTTTTAAGTCGTTATTTTGCAGTTCTACTAAGTTGTCACCTTTTTTTACAATAGTTGATACATCTACGTTTACTTTATCAACTACTCCACCTGTGAAAAAAGCCAAGTTTGCACTCTGATGTGCTTCTATATTAAATGTTGCATATATTTCCCCAGCACCTAATGTATGGATTAAAACCATAAGACCTAAAATAACTTTCTTAATACTGATCATTGTAAAAACTCCTCTATATTTTTTCCTGCATAATAATAATATGCTGCGTATGCGATTTCCAAATCATTTAAAGATGTTTCATAAAGTGCTTTAGCCTCTGTTTGAGAGCTTAGTGCATCTAGATAAACAACATTATCAACGATACCAGAATCATATTTTTTACTGATTGTTTTAAAAGCACTACTTGCCGCTACTAAGGCACTTTTAGCACTTTTTATTTTTATATAACTAGTCTCAATTGCTGATAGAGCCAAGTTATATCTCATCTCTTGTTCTTTTTTAGCGTAGGTTGCTTGTGTATTTAAAGCCTGTGAATTTATTAAAATAGCTTCTTTAGTCTTTGAAATAGTTCCCTTATCAAAAAGTCTAATATTTAAAGATACTAATACTACATTTTGATTATCAACACCATCTGGATGTGTAAGGTCAGTGTTGCCATATTCGTAAACACTATAAGTATCTTCTATTTTTAGTTGTGGATAGTAAGCACTATCTATTGACTCAGCACCATCTGATAATGCATCTTTTTTTGCCACTAAAGACTTTACATTGTCAGTTAATTCTAAGTCATGTTTTACAAACTCTTTAAATTTTGAATCATCATAACTCTGTATATCTCTTCCAACTTTTAACTCTAATGCTTTTTGTAAAGATATAATATTGAACTTTATAGATTCCATAGAATAAATGTTAGTGTCATACTCTGCTTGTAATCTATCAACATCATCTTTAGTAGCAACCTTTGCCACATAAAATCTTTGCATACGAGTTAGTTGCTCACCTAGTGATTTCTTAGCTTCATCTCTTGCATCTAGACTTGCTTGTAAACTTTTGATGTTAAAGAAATCTTGAACTATTTGCAGACTTAAACTCTTTTTTTGTGCATCTAAATCAAAACTACTTGCTTTGTATTCACTCTTACTTTGAGAAAGAAGTGCAGATTTTTTTCCACCATCATATATATCAAAAGAAGTTTTTGCATATCCACTATATATTTCACCAGGTGTGTAGTAACTTCTCTCATCCGTATTTTTGTAAAAAGCGCCTGCATCTATTGTTGGATAGTAAGAACTCTCTTTTGAGTCAACTTCTGAAGCTTTTGCTTTTTGAGTCAATGTCTTAGAAACTACCAAGTCACTGTTTTGTGTAGCATAGTCTAGTAGCGACTTTAAACTTTCTGCATATATAAAAGCAGGAATCACCAATAAAATTAGTCTTTTCATATTGTCACCTCTATTAAGTCAAATATTGCATCTATAAATTTATGTATTTCTGATTTTAAATCATCAATAGTATTTGTAACTGAACTTGCGATAAACATACCTTTTGCAGATTCAAAAAGTCCACGAGCTAAGCCTTGTGAGTCTTCTTTAATCTCACCATTTTTTATACCTTCGTTCAATATATCTAACAACCAATTGTAGTAGTAGTTTGTATGTTGTGTTTGAAATTCAATCATCTCTTTATCTGGGTTTGTTAAAGATATAGAAGTAAACTCTTTATAAAATGATCTAAGTTCTTTTTCTTCTTCCTCATAAAATATACTTGAGAATTGTTTTACTTTTTTTCTTGTAGTAGTTAGTTCATCTAG
>NZ_JADGFC010000243.1 GCF_016744025.1 Sulfurimonas sp. | reverse complement strand
GTATGGAAAAGTAAATATTAATAGCGAGTTAGAAGACACAGAGCGTATAGTAACGCTTTTAGAGAAGAAACTTCTAGCAAATACCAATGAAGAAGATTTTTCATCTATAACATCAGTTATAGGCTTCAAGATGGACGCAAAAAATATGGTCGAGACAGGAGATAACCTTTTCCATATATTTATAGACTTAAAAGAGCGTGCACCTACAAATGCATTTGATAAATATATTAGTCCATATTTATCCATAGAATATGACTCTGCAGTATTGACAAGAGGAAATGATGCAGAAAAAATTGCTAAAGTAATAGAGACACTAATAGAACCATTTAAAATGCAAAAACAAAATGGAGACTTATTATATGAAGAGCTTGTAGTAAAAGTTCCTGGAGCCGGTGTCGTTGCATCTGATATAGAGATAAGTTTAAGCGGAAAAAGCGAGCAAGATATTTTAAAAGGGGTTAAGTATCTTAGAAGCTCGTTAGATAAGATAGAAGGCGTTAATAACTCTTCAGACGATGCAAATCCTGGAGAGAAAGAACTAAAGCTACGTGTAAATGAATATGGACAGCGATTAGGATTTAACGAAGAACTTATATCTTCTGAACTTAGATCATACTACTTAAAAGGTGAGTATGGCAAGATGTTTAACGAAGAAGGTCTTGTTCGCATAAAGATAGAGAGTGGAATCAACAAAGATATAAGTTCAATATATAATATAGAAGTCCAAGTTCCATCAACCAATAACTACGTAGCATTGCAAGATGTATGTGAATTTATCATGATACAAGGCTTTGTAGCTCTTAAAAAAGAAGATGGAACTAGAATAAGAACTGTTATGGCAACTCTCAATAAGAAAATCATAACTTCAGCAGAAGCTATGAAAGAATTAAAACCTGCATTTGATAAGCTTAAAAAAGATGGATATACAATAGACATAAAAGGTGAAGAAAAAGAGAATGCTAAAAATAAAAAAGAGATGATGCAATCTGCTGTTATTGCTATCTTTTTGATATTTATTACTTTGGTTTGGTTATTTGACTCTATTAAAAAGTCTCTAATAGTAATTAGTACTGTTCCTCTTGTTTTATTAGGTGTTTACTTTGGGCATTGGGTAATGGGAATAAATATTACAATGCCTGGAATGATAGGTATAGTTGGTCTGGCAGGTGTTGTTGTAAATGATGGTCTTATAGTTGTAAATTTTATAAAACATGCCGATGATACTGAAGAGTTGATGAAGAGAGCAGGGACAAGGCTTAGACCAATATTACTAACATCTTTAACAACAGTTCTTGGACTATCAACACTAATATTCTTCGCATCTGGACAAGCAATGATCCTTCAACCAATGGCAATTTCACTAGGCTTTGGAATCGCTTGGGCTACTGTTCTTAACTTGATTTATGTGCCTCTTTTGTATGCTGTAGTTTTTAAAATAAAAGATAGGGTTCAATAAAGAAAAGTATAAGAATCTTTTGACTATAATTGCGCCCTACAAAGCGATAGCTTGTATCTTAAATAGTGGGTCTTTAGCTCAGTTGGTTAGAGCCCTCCGCTCATAACGGAGTGGTCACTGGTTCGAATCCAGTAGGACCCACCACTTACAAACAACCTCCATAACGTACTTTCAAAGAATTTTGACTTAATTAAAAAAACGGGGGTTTAAAAACTCGCTTTTTTTGATAATTGACCAAATAATAATCTACTAAATTTAACTTCAAGCTTTTACTCAAATCTC
>NZ_JADGFC010000135.1 GCF_016744025.1 Sulfurimonas sp. | reverse complement strand
TACACTCATATTTAATCCCTATATTTTCTATTTCAATTTTATCATTTTTGAAATAAGAAAACAAATTTTACTGGTTCAGTTTTAGGGGTTCATTATATAGTATTACAAAGTTCAAATTTGATATTAGTTTTAAACCCTATAGTTACATCACTCCAAGTCTTACCTTGGTGAAGATCAAAACAAGCTTCATTGATAGAACTTAGGGCTTTAGAAGCACTAAAGTCTATAAGATCTATATTACCAGTTGCACTTAAATCACCTTTGTTAAAAGAGTACTTCATTGGTACATTTTTTGTAACACCATTCATAGTTACTGAAACACTCATTACGCCAGTTTTTGGCTTACCGTGCATACGTTTATCTGACTTAATATCTACTATCTTAGCAGTGATATTTTTAGTACTCATTTTTTCAAAGAAGAACTTAACAAGTTTAACATCTCTACCACTATTTTTAGAGTTAACACTTGATGTATCAATAACTACGCTTGAACCTACAAGTATCTCACGGAAGTTATTTCCCTTTGGAGCAACTGCTGTGTATTTCACACTATCAAACATTCCACCAACACCTGCTTTTGCTGGTGTTTTATAAGCCTTCCAACTTACACTAACATCTCCATCTTGACTCAAGATGCAAGAGCCACCTTTTTTTCCCATTTCACCAGCACTTGATATAGTAGCAAGTAAAAATAAAGCTATAAAAAACTTAATCATATTGATTCTCCTTTTGTGTTATTAGAGTATAGCCTTGTAATATAAATATTAATTAAACTTAATGGTTTAGTTTTCTCTGTTATACTTTATATATGAATCCATTAATATTTTTCACAGCCTTTTTAGGCGTTTTTATCCTGCTTAACATGTATATTTCAAAAAGACTTATATCAAAACTAGACCTTAAAGATAAGTATAAACTATATCTTCGCATCTTTTTAGTTGTAAACTTTTTTGGAATCATTGGTTATATGCTTGGTCGTTATTATGTTGATATTCCTAACTGGTTGTACTTTTTGTTTTCACTTCCTATAGGTATATTATTTTTACTATTTTGTACTGCTATTATCTACGATATTTCAAGAGTAATACTTCATCACTCTCCTGTGTCTCAAAAACGTAGAAATTTCTTTAAACGCTCACTTGATGTTTCTTCTCTTGTAGTTGCATCGTCACTTAGTGCAAGAGCTATGTACGAAGCTAAATATGTTAAATTAGAAAAAGTAGATATTAAGATTAACAAACTAAAGAAATCATATAAAATTGTCCAACTTAGTGATGTACATATCGGAGGACTTATTGATAAAACATTTATTTATAATATTGTTCAAAGAGTAAATTTCTTAAAACCAGACTTAGTAGTAATTACTGGCGACTTAGTTGACATTGACATAATTCATGCACAAGAAACACTAGCAGAGTTAAAGAACCTAAAATCTAAATATGGAACTTTTTTTATAGTTGGAAACCACGAATATTTTCATGGAGTGGGTACAATAATAGATGCGATAAAGGCTCTTGGAATAAGAGTACTAGAAAATGAAAATGTCTACATAGGTGATGATGGAGAAGGTTTTAACCTTGCAGGTGTTTATGATGTATTTGGTTATAGAACTAAATCTTACATGCCAGAGATAAAAGATGCAATTCGTGGATTAAAAGATTCACCTACAGTACTACTTGCGCATCAACCTAGATATATAGAAGAAGTTACGCATAGTGTTGACCTAATGTTAAGCGGTCATACTCATGGTGGTCAGATTTATCCATTTAGATTTCTTGTAAAACTTCAACAACCTTATGTAAGCGGTCTTCATCAACACAATAAAGACTTACAAATATATGTAAATAAAGGCACAGGTTTTTGGGGACCACCTATGAGATTAGGTGCAAGTTCTGAGATAACGGACATAACTATTAGTCCGTGACATCTCTCAAATTATCTCTAACAGATAAAAATTCATCTAAATTATCAAAAAATATGTCTATAAGCTTAGGGTCAAAATGCTCACCTCTTTCTTCTTTAAATATTTTAAATATTCTTTCATCACTCCAAGCTTCTTTATAAATTCTAGATGAACCAAGCGCATCGAATACATCTGCTAAAGCAGTTATTCGACCATAAATATGTATTTCTTCACCCTTTCTTTGATTTGGATATCCTGTTCCATTCCATTTTTCATGATGTTCATATGCTACTATTGCTGCCATTTTGAGTATTGGTCGGTCTGATACATTTAACATATCATATCCAAGCTGAGCATGTGTATCCATTATTTTACGTTCGTTTTCATTAAAGCGACCAGGTTTATTTAAAATAGCATCTGGTATAGCAATTTTTCCTATATCATGCATAGGACTTGCTTGCTTTAACATCTCAGCTTCTTTTTCTTCAAGGCCGTAGTGTAAAGCAAATATTTTGGAATACTCGGCAACTCTTTTAACATGATTACCAGTCTCTTTAGATCTAGATTCTCCAATAGCACCCATAGTAAATACAACTTCTTTTTGAGTATCTTCTATCTCTTTTTGAAGTGCCTCAACTTCTGCAAATTTACGCTGTAGCTCATCATATTCTTGTTGCTGTCTTTTGTCACTTCTCGCCATAATTTTATCTTGTCTTTTTACATCTTTAATAAGTTTTGTTGTTGTTTTAGCAAAACTTTCTTGTAAAATTTCTATTTCGTGAATAAGTCTATTTTCATGTATTATCATTTTAAATTCCTATTTTTCAACTAACTTAATCTTTAAACTTTCAAAATCCTCTATAAAATCTTCTCCAGCTTCTTGGGCACTTACATTTTCCCCATCATATATCCAGTTGACTGTTATTGTATGCTTTTCACAGTTTTCTTCTAGTAAATCGAAAAAATCAAAGAAAAGCTTTGAACTACTAGAATTGAAATATATTATTTCCATATTTATAGTTGTTGTTCCAAATTCATTAACTTCAAAGTATTCTTCTAACCATTTTATCATTGGTTTATAAAATTCAAATGTATTCTCTGGGTATGATTTTCCAACCAAAGAAATAATTCCTTTAGCATCTAAGTTTATCTCAGGGGTGTATTTTGTTGCTTCAAATATTAGATTTTTCATTATTCTACGTCCTCATAAGTAGCTATGTGAGCTTTCACATGGAAATAAAATTTATTTTTGTTTATTTCTTTAAATTTATATTCTATTTTCGTACATTTTTTTGCTATTTCATAAAAACCTATTCCACCACCTTTACCATGGGTGTTTTTACCATTTTTACGTAGTTCTCTATACCTTTTTTTGATGCCTTCTTTATCTAAAGATTCTATTTCTTGGAGTCTTGGTTCTATCTTATCTTTATCTTCAATAGCAACTATGTTTTGACTGTCTATAAAGTAATTACCTTTAATATCCTTACTGACTAGGATTAATCCTTCAGGTTTGATATCTCTATTTGTCAGGTCTTTTGTCTTAGAATAATTCATCATGTTTTGGGAAAGTTCTATAAATATTATAAATATATTATTAGAAATATTCATTTTCAAATCATTATATTGAGCTTCTTTTTCTAAAGCTTCCGTCATGCCAGATATGAGTTCTTGGGATAAAAAACCACCATAGCTTAAAAAAACAATTCCATCTTCTTCTACCATGTGCTGTATATGGTTTATATTCATATTATATTTCCTTTACTTAAGTATTACAAATTATATCTTAAATCCAACTAACGTTAAATCATCATTTCTATCTTCATTACCTTGATAACGTTCTATTGTATCTAGTAGTATTTTCTTTTGCTCAGTCAAACTCTTAGATTGATTTTCTTGTATCAAAGCACTAAACATTTTTTTACCAAAAGGAAAACCTTTTTCTCCACCATTTTGGTCAAGGTAGCCATCAGTTGGCAAGTAAAATTGCATTCCTTCTTTTATATGAATAACATGTTCTTGGAACTCAAAGTTAATATCAGATTTTTTATATCCTACTGATTGACGAGAACCTTTAATAGTTTTTAGTTCATTTTCTTCTATATAGAAAAGTTGTGTTTCTGCACCTGAAAATTTAATAATTTTATCTTTTTTGTTATAATATAAAACTCCTCCATCAAAACCTGCATTAGAAACACTATCTTTGCTCTCTTGTTGTAAAAGTTTTTTCATTGTTTTATTAAAATAACTCAATATCCAAGCTGGACTAACATCAATATCTTTGTCATTATTTATTTTAACAACAACTTGTCTTTCTATAGCTTTAACTAACATAGTAACAAAAGCACCTGGCACACCATGCCCAGTACAATCTACAACCATAAGAAGACATTCATCTTTAATTCTCAACTCTTCAAAAAGATACACATCACCACCAACAGTATCTTTTGGCTGCCAAATTGTTAAATGATCAGAAAAATATTCATCAAATAATAATTTATCAGGTAATAATGCATGTTGAATTAATGAAGCATAGTCTATAGAATCTTGGGTATGTTTATTTATAGATTCAACTTCTTCCCTAATTTCTTCCAAGGCTGTTATATTTGTAAAAACTGCTGACTTCAGACTTTCAGCACTGGGAATCTTAGCTGCGGTTACTGTAAATATATTTTTAATATTATTTTCTATAATAACAGCTTTATGGATTTTATCAGGATTATCAATTATATAATCAATCCATATTTCATCATTATCCATTCTGCTTTGTAAAAAACCTACTTTAGCATTTTTATCAAAAGTTTCACATATACTTCTTCCATAGTTTTTTATAAATTCATCTACAGTTTTCACATTGTAAAAATCATAAAAAGTTTTATTTCCTGTAACAAGCTGAATTCCATCAGTTGTGATAACTATTTGTTCTTGAGAGTCTAATACTGCATCAAGAAATAGTTTACTTCTTTGAATCTCTTCTTTTGCTTCCATACTATCTTGAATATCTAGATTTACTCCATTAAACTTTGTAGGTTTTCCATCTTTATCATATTCTTGGATACTTCCTACAGTACTTGACCACATCCATGAACCATCAGATTTTCGAAGTCGGTAGGTCAGTTCATACTTTTGTATTTCTCCGTTGATATACGCTGTTCTAACCCTATTACTACGCTCCACATCATCTGAATGTACAAGTTGTTTAAACCATTCAAAACCACCTTTTAATGGTTTAAATATTTTATCTTCATACCCTGGCATAAGTACTTCATTTACATCATATCCCAGCATCTCTACAAAAACATCATTTACTAGGAATTCATCCACTTGCGGGTTAATTGTCCAAAAACCTAAATTAGCATTCTCCGAGACAAAAACCATTTGTTTTTGATTTTCTTTAATTTTATTTTCAAGTTCTTTTCTACTTGTTATATCTCTAACAACTGCATAAAGATAAGGTTCTTTATTTAATATTATTGGAGAAAGTACAACTTCTGCATTAAATATTTTTTGACTATCTTTGCGCATATGAATCCATTCAAATGTTTGAGTTCCATAATCAAAAACATTTTTTATACTCATTTGAATAACATCTAAACTTAACTCACCTCTTTCTTGCATTAATGGAGAATAGTCTTCTGATCTTGTGCCTATAAAATCATCTTTTGATTCAACTCCAAACATCTTAAGAGTAGGTATATTACAATCAACATAAGAACCATTTTTGTTCATAATGGCTATGCTATCAGGAGATGCTTCAAAAAGAGTACTTAATCTATTCTCTATCTCTTTACGTTTAGCAATCTCTTTTACCATTTTTCTATTCCAAAACATTATAGCTAATAGAATTATTAATAAAGAACTACCCACTTTCCATAAAAGAGAATAATCTACTACCTCTATATAATCTTGCTTTATCCAATTGTTTAAAATATCGACATGTTCTTGCTCCCCTATTGCATCTATTGCTTTGTTTAAAATACCAACTAAGGGGATATAATCTTTACGGACACCAAGTCCTAGTGTGGTTGTAAACTTAGTTTTACCTACTACTTTTACATTACTTAGACTATTCTTTGTAGTATTGTAACTTCCTAATGCAAAAGTACATAGAAGAGCATTTAATCTGCCGGTTGAGATACCACTTATCCCATCATTTATATTATCTACAAGTATAAATTTTATTTCCGGGTATGCTTTTATAATTTTATCTGTATACCCATAGTCTTTTACAAGAGCAATTTTTTGATTTTTGATTTCTTCTAAGCTTTCTACATAAACATGTTTATCATTCATAATAATAACAATGTCATTCTCTATATATGGTTTTGTAAAGATCAAATGTTCTCTATTTGATTCTGTAATTCCGGATAAAATGTCAACATCCTTGTTTTTTGATAATTTAATGGAATCATTCCAAGAAGCTGTAGGAATACGATCAAACTTTATACC
>NZ_JADGFC010000242.1 GCF_016744025.1 Sulfurimonas sp. | reverse complement strand
TCTCTATATCATTTTTAATACTCAAAAATATTCCTTACTTACTATATAATTTTCAAAAAGTTTAAAATAATATCGCATAATTTGTTAAAGTTTCATCAAACACATAGATTTTTTTTGTTACAATCATATAAAATAATAGATATAGGATATATATGCAAGTAGATGACGCATTATTAACTAAATTAGAAAAACTATCTTTCTTAAAAGTTTCAGACGATAAAAGAGAAGAAATAATCAATCAATTATCTGAAATTGTTAGCTTTGTTGATAACATAAGTGAACTAAACACTGATGGTGTTGATGACAATTTTGCTATGAGTGACAAGGGTACTTTTACTAGAGAAGACATTCCATCTTGCGATAGAAGTGTGAATGATGAAATACTTAAGAATGCACCTCTAAGTGGTGATCATTTCTTTATAGTTCCAAAAATAATCGAGTAAAAACTATAGGAGTCAATTATGAGTGAAGTAGTTGAGGAAATAAAAAAAGTAGTTGATATTAAAAAACTACTAAAGAGTGTTTTAGCCTATGGCTCAAGTGACTTGCATCTAGTTGTAGGAAGTGAACCTCAAATTAGAATAGATAAAGAACTTCGTCCCCTTAATCTAGCTGTCTTAAGCGCAAAAGACATTGAAGAGATGGCATATTCACTCATAGAAGACAAGCAAAAGAAAATATTTGAAGATAAAAATGAACTAGACTTCTCATTTGAGCTTACAAATATTGGACGTTTTCGTGCAAATTATTATAGAACTATTGGCGGAATAGCTTGTGCTTTTCGTATGATCCCTATAGATATCCCTACTCTTGATGAATATGACAATCCTTCTATCTTCAAAGAACTTATAAAAAAAGAAAAAGGACTTATCCTTGTAACCGGTCCAACAGGTAGTGGTAAATCAACTACTCTTGCATCTATGCTTCATGAAATTAACCTAACAGAAAGAAGACATATTATTACTGTTGAAGATCCAGTTGAGTTTGTTCATAAAAACATAAAATCTCTATTTTCACAAAGAGATGTTGGAAACGATACTGCATCTTTTGCAGCAGCATTAAAACATGCACTAAGACAAGACCCTGACATAATTTTAATCGGGGAGATGAGAGATGCTGAAACTATCGGAGCAGCTCTTACAGCAGCTGAGACTGGTCACTTAGTATTTGGAACACTTCACACCAATTCAGCACCTGGTACAATTAACCGTATTATTGATGTTTTTGATGGTGAAGCACAAGCGCAAGTTAGAGCACAGTTAGCCTCTTCTCTTGTCTCTGTTATCTCTCAAACACTTATTCCAAGAGTTGGTGGAGGCAAGGTTGCAACACAAGAGATCCTAATAACAAATCCTGCAATTCAAAATCAAATACGCGAAGATAAGGTTCATCAGATTTACTCTCAAATGCAACTAAATCAAAAAGAAACAAATATGACAACACAGACTCAAGAACTAATAGAATTACTTCAAAAGAGAACTATTACAAAAGAGAACGCTATAAAAAATTCTAACAGACCAGAAGAACTTATTAAAATGATAGGAGGCCTCTAAATAAGAGGCTTTTTGAATCTTATAACAGGAAAAAATTGAACATTATTATTAAATTATTTGCCCTTTTATTGTTGTCAACAAGTCTGTTCGCATCAAATATTAATCTAACAAAAATAGAAAAAGATTGGCTTATTCGACTTAATTAAAAATATGGGGGTTTGAAAACCCTTGCAAACTTCTGTATATTGGTAAGAAACCAAGGTATTTCTATAATGGATTATAAAAAAGCTCTA
>NZ_JADGFC010000134.1 GCF_016744025.1 Sulfurimonas sp. | reverse complement strand
CGGATTAAGTAAAAGTTTGAAGCTAAACTTAGTAGATTATTATCTTATGAATTATAAGAAAAAGTAGAAAATTATGCACCCGTTTTTTTAATTAAGTCAATTATTCTTATTTTTTCTTTATTGAATCCTGTTACTTTTTAAAATTTTTTCACATTAAATCAATTAGGAATATTTTTTGCTTATACTTATGTAAAAAAGTATTTATATGCGCATTACAATAATTTTATTATTACTATTAACTTCTCTAGTTGCGAAAGATTCTGACTTCTCAGTTATAATGAATGAACCTTACGATGATGCTCTATTTGATATCACACAAGATTACGACAGACAGATAAGCGCTGTTGGTTTTTCAAAAGTCTATAAAGATTATTCTACTAATCAAAATAGATCTTACACAGATGCATTTAGTTATCTTGCGAGTGTATCAGATATTCATGGCTCTCAAATGCATCTACTTAAAATAAATAGCTATGCAAATATCACACTAAATAAAGCCATTAAAATGTCTACTTTTAGCGAAGCCGTTGCTATTGTAAAAACCCCTTCAAATGGATATTTTATTGGTGGATATACACTTGATGGATCACTAATAGTACTGAAACTAAATTCTAATGGAAATACAATTTTTCATAAATCATTTGGAACAAAGAATTACGACAGAATGAATAAGTTAGTAAAACTAAGTGATGGTGGTATATTAGCTGTCGGCTCATCTATTACAACACGTTCAAAAAGTGATGCTATTTTTGAGTCTGGTCTTGGTCTAAATGATATATATTTAACACGCTTTTCTAAAAGCGGACAAAAGCTCTGGAGCAAAAAATATGGAACAGAGCATGATGATAGAGGAATAGATGCTGTTGAGGCTTTTGATGGCTCTATTATGCTTTTAGGCATTACTAATTATGGAGTCAATAAGAACCTAACTCTTATGCGTTTAAATGAAAATGGAAACAAGATCTGGATTAAAGATCAGAAGTTTAAACAAGAAGTAGCTCCATCCAAAATCATAAGACTAAGAGACAATAATTTTTTAATTTCACTAACTCAAAAAGATGAGATGGGAAAAGATCAAATAAGACTAATAAAATTTGATATTCAAAAGAATACCATTATAGATAAAATTATTGATACAACATATTCTAGCGGATTAAAAGATATAGAAGAATATTCTGACGGATCTATTATTGGAGTTGGCTACGTTAAAGATGCAAGCAATACTGATGGACTTGTTATGATGCTAGATAGTAACTTAGAGATGTTACATCAAGAACACTACGGTGAAAAAAATTACGATATGTTTAATACAGTAACAATTCTTCACAACTCACAAGCCGCAGCTGCAGGAGTATACACATTAGAAGATTCTCAAGAATCAAATATGTGGGTAATTAAATTTAATAGAGATGCTACGATTGCTCAAAAATCTCTCAAAAGTGCTAATATTTATGAAGAGATTATAAAACTCTTTAAAGATGAAATAGCATCAAATATAATAAGCATTAAAGAAGATTTAAACATAGAGTTTATAGATAAGGAATTAAACTTTAAAGTTGCAGAGTATAAGTTATCAGATAAACAAAAAATATTTTTAGATAAATGTTCAAGTAAACTAATTCCATTTTTACATAAATATAAAGAGTATATAAGTACCTTGGAGATAAACGGGCACACTTCTAGTGAGTGGGGAAGTGCTAACTTTACAAACACTTATCTAAAAAATGAAAAGCTATCAATGAATCGTTCATTTTCGACACTTAGTCATATATTTAAAACTCAAGACTTAAGTAAACAAGTTTGGCTTAGTAATATTTTAAAAGGTAGTGGTCTTAGTTATTCAAAAAAAGTATTAAGAAATAAAAATGAAGATAGAGAAAAATCAAGAAGAGTTTCGTTTAAAATTATTTTGAAGTAGTTTTACGCGAAATGCGCGTAAGTAGTGTTTAGATGTATATTAATCGTAAGTTAGAGCTGACTCTCTAAAGCTCAAACGAACCTTATCTTGTTTTAGTTTCTTATATAACTTAAATTTTGCCTTTTCTAACTCTTCATCGTCAAGTGAAAGTTCAGACTTTAGTTGTGTTGCATCTAACTGCGCACTATCCATTGCAAATAGCTTTAACTCTTTTTTTGTAAGTTTAGACTTTAAAATACCATATAAAGTCTTGTCATCTGCTATAAGAATTTCTATATCCATTTTACAAAATCTAGCCAGCATCTGTCTAAAGTTATTTTCTTCGTTGTATTGTTTCCAAACCGAATTTTCTAGCATTATATTTTCTCCAATATTTTTGTTAAATTTTTCTCTTTTATAATTATGTTTGCTTCTTTTTGCAAAATTTCTCTTGCACAAAAAGCCACTCTTGTTCCAGCATGAGCAAACATACTTAAATCATTTGCTCCATCACCACAGACAAGTGTCTCTTCTTCACTAACACCTAAAATGTTTTGAAGTCTTTGAAGCATGTCACCTTTTGAGAAGTTAAACATCATATCGCCACCTACAAGACCTGTAAGTTTTCCATCTTTTTGATGTAGTACGTTTGAAAAGTCTGCGTCGTAACCCAAGATATCTTTTGCATATCCAGTAGCACTTCTAAAACCGCCACTAAAACACACTACTTTGATACCTCTATTTTTAAGTTCGGCGATAGTCTCTATAGCACCTGGCATATATGGTAAGTTTCGAGAGATTTTTTCAACTACGCTGTAGTCAAGTCCCTTTAAAAGGTTAACTCTTTGTTGCAATGATTCAAAGAAATCTAATCTTCCAGACATTGCCTCTTCAGTTATATGGCTTACTTCTTCACCTAAGCCTAATTCCTCAGCGAAAAAGTCTATAGTTTCCCCATCCATTAAAGTTGAATCAAAATCAAATACAGCTAGTTTTAGCATCTATGTCACTCACTTTTGTTATAATGTCGCAATTATACCCACTTAGGATTTTTTTTGTTTGATACACTGATAGATAAGCTAAATAACGGCACATATATTACACTTGAAACTACACCTGGACACTCCCCTATTTTCTCTCCAATTATAGATAAAATTGAAGAATTGCAACTGCAAAACTATGTAGATGGTTTTTCAACTACTGATAATCCTTTAGCAAAACTAAAATACAATGCTCTCTTTGCAGCCAAAATGCTTCAAGAAAGATTTAACAAACCTGTTATTGCGACTATGAGTATGAGAGATAGAAATAAAATAGCTCTTCAGTCTGATCTTCTTGGTGCAAATGAAGTTGATATTAGAGCTATACTAGCACTAACTGGTGACCCAGCAACAATCTCAGACCAACCACATGCAAAAGGTGTTTTTGAAGCTGACAGTTCTTTACTACTGGATATTATTAGTGCATTTAACTCAGGTATGAACTATGCAGGTAAACCACTAGCATATAAACCAAAAGAGATACATCCATTTGCTGTTGTAAATTCTTATGCAAAAAATCCAAAAACACTACAAAAAAAGATGCAAAAAAAAATTAAACACGGAGCAAGAGGAATAATAACTCAACCTGTGTATGATTTAGAAAATGCAAAACAACTTCTAGAGTTAAAAGAAGCTGCTAACAAAGAGTGTTGTTCTGATAGAAAAAGTGCTGAGTTAATTTTAGGAATTTTTCCTATTACTAAACTTCGTACTGCACAATTTTTATCCGCTCATGTACCTGGAATTAATGTTCCAGACAGATGGATAGAAGCCCTAAGAATTGCAAATGAAAAAGGTGCAGAAGAAGAATACAAAGTTGGATTTGAACTTAGTAAAAATCTTTTTGATGAGCTTAAAGAGTATCATCCTAAAATTCACCTAATGACAGCTAACCAGTTTCAACTGGCTAAAGATATATTAAAATAAAATAGGAAAATTATGATTGATTTAAAACTACTACAAAAAGATTTCGATGCGATTAGTACAAAGCTAATGCGTAAGGGTGTAGATGCCGCATTTATAGAAAACTTAAAACTTAAAAATGAAGCCTTAAAAAAAGCAAAGTCAAACTTTGAAACACTTCAAGCACTGCAAAACTCTATGAGTAAAGAGTTTGGTATGTACAAAAGAGAAGGCAAAGACATAAGTGAGCTCAAGCAAAGAGTAGATGCAAACAAAATCGTAATAAATGAAGCACTTGATATTCAAAGAAATCTACAAGAAGAGTTAGAAAATATAGCTATGGCTATTCCAAATATTCCTGATGATAATGTTCCTGATGGTAAAGATGAAAATGACAATGTAGAGATAAAAAAAGTTTTAACTCCAAAAGAGTTTAGCTTTACTCCTAAAGAGCATTGGGAGTTAGCTGAAGATAATGGCTGGATAGACTTTGAACGTGGTGTAAAACTAGCTACAAGTCGTTTTAGCGTATCTTTTGGAATGGGTGCTAAACTTGAACGTGCTTTAATTAACTTTATGCTTAACTTCAACTCTAAAAGAGGCTTTGAAGAAGTTAGTGTTCCAGCTCTTGTAAATCGTACAGCCTTAGAAGGAACAGGACAGCTTCCAAAGTTTGAAGATGATCTTTACAAGATGGATGGCTTAGACCTTTTCTTAATCCCAACAGCAGAAGTTCCAGTAACAAACCTTTACCAAGATGAGATTTTATCAGCAGAAGAATTACCTAAAAAAATGACTGCATATACATCATGTTTTAGAAAAGAAGCCGGTGCAGCAGGTCGTGATACTAGAGGAATGATAAGACAACATCAATTTCACAAAGTTGAACTAGTTGCCCTCTCAAAACCTGAAGAAAGTGAAGCTATATTTGATGATATGGTTTCATGTGCATCTGATATTTTAACTGCACTTGAACTTCCTCATAGAATCGTTAATCTATGTACTGGTGATTTAGGCTTTTCAGCTGCTCACACAACAGATATAGAAGTTTGGCTACCTGGACAAGACCAATACCGAGAAATTTCTTCTATTTCTAATACAAGAGACTTCCAAGCAAGACGTGCAAAGATTCGTTATAAAGATGGAAAAAAAAATATAATGGTACATACATTAAATGGTTCATCTTTAGCTGTTGGTCGTACACTTGTGGCTATTATGGAAAACTATCAAAATGAAGATGGAAGTATAGATATTCCTGAGGTTTTAAAACCTTACTTGGGAATGTAACTTTACATATTATGAATAGAGCTATATTTGTAATAGGTGATGTTCATGGATGTTATCATACTTTAGTCGATCTTGTCGCAAAATTACCAAAAAATTCACGACTTATATTTGTAGGCGATTTATGCGATAGAGGTCTCTATACAAAAGAAGTCATAGACTTTATAATAGAAAATAATTATGAAGTTATTCTTGGAAATCATGATGATTATATGGTATCTCATATCTTAGAATCAATTGATAATGAAGATAGATATATTAGATGGAAAGATGAGGACTACATGGGTGGTGCTCAAACACTACTCAGCTACAAAAATGATATCAAGCATATTGAAAAACACTTAGAATTTTTAGAATCATTACCTAGGTATATAGAAATAGGTAACTATTTTATTACTCATGGATTTGCTTTGCCTTATTACAAAAATAGAGATAAGCAAAGTGCTCATATTGGACTCTTAAAAAATAGAATTGATGATAAAGAAGATTGGGGTGATGATTGGGAAAAGAACTGGCAAGATTATGATGTTATAAATATCTTTGGTCATACTGATTATAAAGAAGTTGAAATTGGTAAAAACTATTATGGGATAGATACAGGATGCGTGTATGGAGGCAAACTCAGTGCTATTGAGCTTGATAAGATGAATATTATTAGTGTAGCATTAAATAAAAAAGATATCTCAACTTAAAGTACATCAAATAGGAATATACATACTAAACTCAGCACCTTTGTACTCAATATCCTTATATATAAATTCTACATTTTTAACTTCTAAAGTTCCATACATATTTTCTTCGACTATTTTTTTACTTATATATAATCCAATTCCTGTGCCACCAATTGCTTCTTTGGTTGTAAAATAACTGTCAAATATTTTAGCAAATATTTCATCAGGTATTCCACCTGCATTATCTTTTATTCTAATGACATAGATATCATCTTCAAATATAGCATCTACAAATATAAATCTCTTTATATCTGAATCAAGTTTTATTAACTCTTCTTTGGCATTTTTAAGAATGTTTATCAATACTTGTGAAAGCTCATGTTCAAATGTAAATAACTCTTTATCTTCAATATTTTTTATAAACTCTATATCATCATTTTTAAATTGAGAAGAAATTAATTTATTTGTTTTATCAAATACTTCATTAAAGCGAAAATACTTTTTTTGTTTATTTGGATTAAAGAAATTTCTAAAATCATCAATGGTCTGTGCTAAATTATTAACTGAGATATCTATATCATCTATAGCTTCTTTAACTTCTTTTTCAGTAGTGAAACCTTCAGACTCTTTACTAAGTCTTATTAAGGCATTAGACATTCCAATCAAGCTTAAGGGTTGTTTCCATTGGTGAGCGATGCTTCCTATCATTTCTCCCATAGTAGCCATTTTAGATTGTTGAATTAAAAGTTTTTCTTTTTGAAGAGTTCTTTGCATCTGACGTGTAACACTTTTTTTATATTTAGTAAATATATTATTTAAAACTTTAGAAATATAAAATGATATGATTATGAGAATAACCATCACAACAATTCCAACTTCTATAATC
>NZ_JADGFC010000009.1 GCF_016744025.1 Sulfurimonas sp. | reverse complement strand
ACTTCTATAATCTTTTTAATAGATGATTTTTTAATAGATTCTAATAGTTCTTTTTTTTCAGCAATATTAACTTCTAAGATATCTTGATAAAAACCACTGCCTACAATCCATTCCCAAGAATCATAATATTCTATATAAGATATTTTATAACTATCTTTATTATTGAGTATATTTGGAACGATTGAACTATAGTGAGTTAAAAAACCTTCTTTTTTTTCATTTGAAAAGCTTATAATATCTTGTATAAAATACTCGCCTCTAGAATTTTTCTTATCGTATGTATTTTTATTACGTAATGTTTTTAATGGATGAGATAATACCTCACCTTGTTTATCTAAGACAAAAATATACCCATTGTCTCCAAATTTTATATTATTAATTCCATCTAATATTCTTCTTTTCATTTCATTTTCATAATCAAGAACATATTCACCAGTTCCTATAAACCAGTTGTATTCTTTAAAGCCTTTAACAAAACCAATTTTTTTATACTCTGTTGTTGCATCATTTGGCTTATGAAAGAACCAGTGAAAAAAACCTTCACCTTTTTCCTTGACAATATTAATTGCTATTTGATTTCTATATACTCCTGTGATATCCTTGTCATAAAAGTAATTTTTACCTTCTCTTTGAGGTTTAGTTGGGTGAAATATACTTGTAGCATCCAAATCATATATAAAGATGTATCCTCTACCATTATTAAATCTTATATTTTGTAAAGCATTTTTAATATCTTTTATAATTTCTTGTTTTGATTTAGTATTTTTATTTTTATTATATATGCTTTGAATGATTTGATAAGCATTGTCTACTTGTAGTTTTATTTTTTCTTTTAGGTAAGATTCTGATTTATTTTTTTCTATTTCAACTTCATAAAGAACTCTTTTAACTTCTTCTTTTACTCTTTTTTTATTTTGATCTAAATAATCTTGTCTTACTTTATTAATTTCATTGGAAAAATCTTCATTGACTTGTTGAATAGAAACTTGAATCATTATAAGAACAATCACCAACATTAAAACCATAGGCTGATATCTTATTATTTTTAAAATATTTTGTTCGTCTTTAAAGAATTTTGTAAAAAACATTTTATGCACTCCATCCGAAAAAATAGATTATACAACTTGTTACTTATATTACGTTTTGTTTAGACCTATAAATCCCTATAAATAGCCTTTAAGTAAAGTATCTTGTCTCATATCTAAAAAAGCTGTTAGCTATTGTTTGCTTTACTTAATTAATATTAATTAAATCTACTAGGCTCAAATTTATAGAACTTTTTATTTAGATAATGAACAACATCATCAACTTCATCATCAAACCATTCAGCATCCATAGCAAAATTACATTTTTTAACACGCCATTTTAACTTTGCAAGATTTTTGACTTTACTATCTGCTGATGTAAAGCTGTCAGAAGTATGACATTTTTGACACTTAGCCTCTAGATATAACTTCTCTCCACTGTCTGCATTATAAGCGAATAAAGGAGATACACTAAAATATATTCCTACTAATAATAAGTGAGCTTTCTTCATCTTCTGTCCTTATCTTCTTTATGTAAGACAACTATAATATATAATTTACACTTATAGCAACTTTTATTTCAAATATTGTAATTGTTTTTAAGACTTTAAAGTGATTTATGGTACTTTTATTGCTTATAAAAAGCTAAAACAAGGTAGGTAATGGCTGAAGAAATAGAAGATATAATTATTATTGAAGAGAGTGATGCAGCTGGATCGGATAAGACTCATGCTCCAGACTTTATTTTAGATGATGGCTCTTCTAAAAAGAAAAAAATACTACTTTTTGGTATTATAGCTATTGTTCTAGTTCTAATTATAATAATAGCACTACTTTTCATTTTTAAATCTTCAGATACTGAGCAAACTAGTTCTCTTAACTTTATAGAGACTAAACTAGAGCAAAATGATACAAAACATGTAGAAGCAAGTAAACTTGAAAATATGATTGCTAAAGCAAATTATTTATATTCTACAGGTTCAAAAGATGAAGCTCTATTTTTATATGAAAAAATTGCAATTTATAGTGAAGCGATATCTGTATATAACCTTGGAGTAGCTCAGTTAAAAGATGAGACATATGATTTAGCTCTTAAAACATTTAAAAAAGCTATTATAAATGACGAAAAAAGATGTGTAAGTGCAATTAATGCAGCTGTTTGTGCCTTGCATCTAAAAGATGAAAAGAGTTTTAATTACTACATAGATTTAGCATATGCTTATCTTGCTAAAGAAAAAAATTCACCTCAATATTCTTATTATTATACATTGATTAATTACTACAATAAAAACTATCTTGAAGCATTAAGTGCTTTAGAAAATCCAACTAGCGATGAATATCCAACTACTCAAAAACATCTCAAAGCAAAGATTAATGCACTTTACTCAAATAATTATAAAGCTATAGAGGCAATGGAAGAAAACTTTAAAGTTGAAGATTCTTTTAGTATCGCAATGTTATATGCTAGAGTTGGAGACTTAACCCTTGCTCAAAAACATTTATCTGAAGCCTTAGTAAAAAATATTGAACCAGTAAAATCTGCTTTAGCTCAAGCACTTATACACCTTAAATCAGGACGCATTCAAACTGCTGGTAAGCAGATAAAGAATGTAACAGATATGTTTCCCCAAGAAGTATATAAACCATACCCGATATCAGTAAAGTTAAAAGAGTCTCTATTTGATCCCTTAAAAGCACAACTAAGATATAGAGATAGTATTAAGCGATCTAAAATACTTAACTTTCATAAAATATTTTATTTCTCACCATACAAAATTTTTAATGCTGATCAAACTATCAGTTCAATTCAAAAAGGTAATGCAAATATTTATATCGACAATCTTTCATCTGCTCAAAGATATCTCAAAAGAAGTGCCTCTGCATCTAGCGTTAATCAAGGAATTGTAAAAGCGATTAAAAAGGCATTATCATTCAAGTTAAGAGAAGCTAATACAGACTTGCAAAAGCTCGTAAAGATTCAACCCAAACATTCAATACTTCAGTATAACCTTGCTTTAACTTATGCTCAAATTGGCAATATGACAATGGCTAATAAACATTTTCTTCTTTCATACCATTTAGATGCAAAGAATTATCTATCAGGTGTTTTTGCCGTTATGACAAGTCACATAATCAATAAAAATTCTGTTAAGCTAACTGAGATTCTTAAAGATTCTATATCATTAGAAGACTCTAGTGAAGAGACAGATCTTTATAAAACTATTCTTTCTATAATCGATGACAACATCATATACGCAGCAGAATGGTTGGAAAAAGACTATAAACAGAAACCTCTTTATTTAGCTCTAGATACAATAATAGCATTAGGATTAAATAATATTAATGTTGCAAAGAAATCTTCTCACAAACTTACTGTTCTTCTTCCAAGTGAAATACTTCCTCATATGATGTATATAGATTCATACTTTTCAGAGTTAAAGCCTAAAGAGTATGCGAATAAAGTTCTCAACTACCTTAAACTACAGCAGTTTAACTTCAATGATTTATACTATGGAGCATATATTACAAGATATTTATACACTCAACAAAATCTTATTACTGGTAAGTTATTTTTTCTTAGAAAACAACTTCGAGAAGTACTTGAGACAACTAATAGTAATACGCATGAAATAACTAGTGCCTTAGCACTTGCATCTTTATATGACAAAGCTTTTGAAGAGTCCTACACACTATTTAATTATCTTATTGATGATTTAAAGGTAAGAGACGCTTATACTCTGTTCTTAGGTGCTGTTGCATCTACTGCTGCAAATCATCATGCAAATGCAATCGCTTTGTTAGAACTATCAAAAATGAAAGACAGTAGTTTATTAGAAAATCGTTACGCTTTAGGTTTACTATATCTTGAAGTAAAAAACAATGAAGGGGCTTCTATTCAGTTTGGAAGAATGGGAGATAATGGTTTTAGTTCTGACTACTTTAACTTTGATATTGATCTAGATAAGTTGCTCTTTGAAAAAGAGCAAGCTGCAAAATTGTAATATTATTTTTTGCCTAAACTCTTAGGCATTAACATTGCAGCTCTAACTAATCCATACATAATATAAATTACAAAGATAAGAGCAAAGCCTTCTATTGGATACATAAATACAACAAATAAAGCTGACAATATAAAAAGAAAAAACTTCATTGCATGTTTAGGAGAAAAATCTATTTTCTTAAAACTTGGATATCTAATATTACTTACCATAAGAAGAGATACTAGAATAGATAAGAACATGATAATCAAACCATAGTCATCATGAAATCCATATTTTTGAAACAGTAAAACAAGTAAAGATACAAAAACTGCGGCTGTAGGAATAGGAACACCAATAAATACTGATGGTTCACTACTAACTGTCATAACATTAAAGCGTGCTAATCTAATTGCACCAAAAATTACAAACAATGCAGATGCCACAATACCAAAGCGACCAAATTCATAACCTACAAAAAGGTACATCAAAAGAGCAGGAGCAACACCAAAAGCAACCATATCAGCTAATGAATCAAACTCTACACCAAACTTAGAACATGTATTAGTTAGTCTAGCCACTCTACCATCTAGTCCATCAAAGATAAGTGAAAGCATAATAAGCCAAGCAGCTTTTTCAAAGTCTCCATTAACAGCACTAATTATGCTAAAAATACCTGAGAAAATAGATGCTGCAGTAAAAAGGTTTGGGAGGATAAAAATTAAATTAGTAGGCGTTTTTCTCATATTTATGAAAAATACCCTACTAATGATTGAGACGCTTTTAACTCTTGTCCCACACTAACATTAACTCTAAAATTCTGAGGTAAATATATAGTTGTTATACCATTTAGCATAAGTCCGTATCTACTACCTTGAACTAATTTTTGTTTTGTTCTAACATTGATTTTTATATCATCAATACTTTGTTTTAATATATGAGAAATTTTAACTTTATTTTCATTCTCATCTTGAAAAATAAGTTCAACTCTTTCATTTATTTCTTTATATAATGGTGATTTTCGAGAAAGTCTTGTCCCATGTTTTACATTTATATTTTCTATTGTGCTACTCAGTGGAACACGAATAAGAGGCACATTTAGATAACTACTATTTACTTCTAATTTATAAGCATATTCTTCATTTTTTAATTCTTCAATTGATAGTAAAACACCATCTACTGGACTTACTACACTCATCTGCTCAAAGTTTGGTGTGCTACGTTCAGGATTTCTATATGCAAATATAAAGAATACAAGCGTTAAAAAAGAGAAAAACTCTAAAAGTTCAAAATCTAAAATAGCACAAATAATAAATGCTAAAATAGTAAAGCCTATGCGATTAAACCCTTCTCTTGCAATTGGTAAAAGATTATTCTTCATCTTCTTTTCCATCATCTTCTTTTTTGCTATCTTTTTGAGCCATTTTAGCATCTTCTTTTAGCTCTTGAGCGATATCATCAAGATCACCTGAAACTTTTGATTCTATATTATTTTCTTTTTCAAAATTTATAATAATTTCTCTTACTTCTTCACCAGTAATATTTTCTTTCTTGTAAAGTAAGGCAACCATCTCTTCAATAGCACCCTTATATTCTTCAAGACGAGCTACTACAGATTCATAATGCTCAGTTAAAGATGTCTTAATAAACTCATCCATGTTCTCAGCCATCTTATCGCTGTACTCTCTTGTAGCTTGTTGTCCCGTACCGATAAAAGATTGTCTACTTTTTTCTAAAACCATAAGACCAGCTACATCACTCATACCATATGTTTGAACCATAGATTTAATGATGTCTGTTGCTCTTTCTAAGTCATTACCAGCACCTGTAGAGATTTCTTTAATAAATACTTGCTCAGCAGCACGACCACCAAGAAGAACATCTACTTCAGCCCACATTTCATGACGTTGCATCATAAATTTATCTTCTTCTGGTTTGTTAAGTGTATAACCTAATGCAGCAAGGCCACGAGGGACAATAGAAACTTTAGATACTTTTTTAGCACCTTCAGTTGTTTCAGCTAAAAGAGCATGTCCACTCTCGTGGTAAGCAACAATTTTTTTCTCTTTAGGATTAATTCTACGAGATTTTTTAGCAAGTCCGGCTATTGCTCTCTCAACAGATTCAAAAAGATCTTTTTGAGTAACAGTTTTTTGACTCTTTCTACCAGCTAATAGAGCAGCTTCATTTATTACATTTGCTAAATCAGCTCCGGCAAGACCCGCTGTAAGGCGAGCTATTTCTTCTATATGTACATCATCATCCATTTTAACATTTCTCATATGCACTTTTAGAATTTTTATACGACCTTGATAGTCTGGTTTATCAACAAGAACTTGTCTGTCAAAACGACCAGGACGAAGAAGAGCTTGATCAAGGACTTCAGGTCTGTTTGTCGCAGCTAATATTATAACTGGAGTATCTGTTCCAAAACCATCCATCTCAGCTAGTAGCTGATTAAGAGTTTGTTCTCTTTCGTCATTTCCACCCATCATTCCACCAGCAGCACGACTCTTACCAATAGCATCTATCTCATCAATAAAAATAATACTTGGAGCATCTTTTTTAGCTTGTTCAAATAAATCACGCACACGAGCTGCACCAACACCCACAAACATTTCTATAAAACTAGAACCACTTACTGAGAAAAATGGAACATCTGCTTCACCAGCAACTGCTTTTGCTAAAAGTGTTTTACCAGTACCCGGTGATCCAACTAAAAGAACACCTTTTGGGATTTTCGCTCCAATTTCTACATAACGAGCAGGATATTTTAAAAAGTCTACAATTTCTTGAACTTCTTCTTTAGCCTCTTCTACACCAGCAACATCATCAAACTTAGTATCTGGTTTTTCTGAGTTAACCATTTTTTTAGAGTTACCCATACCAAGTATTCCGCCACCCATACTTTTTTGCATTCTACCTGCGAAGAACATCCAAATTGCGATAATTATTAAAAATGGGAATAACCATCCAAACATTTCTGTAAACCAATTTGTTTCACTAAAACCAGCATACTCTATACCTTGTTTATCTAAAAGTTCTACAAGTCGATTGTCACCTTTAACTATTCTAGTAGTATAAATTGAACCATCAGAACCAATAGCTTTGATGTATGTTTGTCCTATGCTTACTTTTGAAACAGCTTTACTCTCTACTAAAGTTTTTAGTTCTGAATAGCTAACCTGTTTTGTTTTTCTATTGGACGTGCCAGCACTGTCCATTCCTGTACCTTCACCAACTAATGCTTTAAATAGTACTATTATTACTACTGAAAATATTGCAAAAGTTATTAATGGATTTTTATTAAAAAAATTATTATTTTTATTATCATTATTCTTATCTTGATTTGACATTATTTATCTCTTTTATTTTTTGTTAAGACAAGCGTTACCCACTCATCTATAGCTATTCTTTCAATGATTTCACAATCTTTGTAAAAACCCAAAACTTTACTCTCATACTTATCTAAAATACCAGATAGTATTAACGTACCACCATCTTTTAAAGCACTTTTTAAATCTTTTGCTATAAAAGTAAGTACATCAGCTACAATATTTGCTACTACTACATCATATTTTGATGAGCTTAACGAACATGAGCCTTCCCATATTTTTGTAAATTCTATATTATTCAATTTAGCATTTTTAATACTATTTTCAACTGACACTGGATCAGTATCACAAGCCTCTACAAATGCTTTTAACTTTATTGCCGCAATACCAAGTATACCGCTTCCACAGCCAACATCAATTAGAGAGTTTCCCTCTTTTACATATTTTGAGATTGCTCCTAATGAAGAGGCTGTTGTTGGATGGTGACCAGTTCCAAAAGCCAAAGCTGGATCAATTGCTATGTTAATTAAGTCTGGGTTTTCTTCATCCCAAGTTGGATGAATATAAAATTTATCTATGGCAAGAGGGGTTATACTTTTTTGATAAAGTTCAACCCAATCACTGTTTTGAAGTTTTTGTTGAGTACACTCAAGTTCTATCGTTTCAACTAAAGCTTTTTGAAGAGCTTCACGAAACTGCTCCAGTCCCCACATAATAGTATCAAGTTCATCTTCGCTTCTAACTGTAAACCCAGAATCAGACTCTTCGAAGCCTATTGGTATGGTATCAGTTAAAAAGTCAGCAAACAACTCCTTGCGAGATGAAACTTTAACTACTAACTCGTAGTAGTGTTCCTTCATTATTCGGAAACACCCATAACAGCACCAAGTTTTTCTTTTAATACTTGAGGAGTAAATGGTTTAACTATATAGTTATTTACACCTGCTTTAAGTGCAGTGATAACTTCTGATTTACCACCTTCTGTTGTTACCATGATAATTGGTGTATCTTTAAAACGTGCATCTGCACGAACTTTTTTAACTAATTCTAGTCCATTCATTTCTGGCATATTCCAGTCTGTAATTAACATCTCGATATCTGGATTAGAATCCATTTGAGCCCAGCCTTCAAGACCGTCTGCTCCCTCTAAAATGTCTTTATAACCTAAACGCGCTAAAGTATTTTTAATAATACGACGCATCGTAGAACTATCATCAACAACAAGTAATTTCAATTGAAATCCTTTTTAAAAAATATATTTGCAAAAATTTATACTCTAATAATAGCTAAATTTTTATTTTTTTACCATTAATCAAGAAGTTTAAACATCTTAGGTAAGTCTAATTTGCCCTCGTAATATGCCTTGCCAATAATAACACCGCCAACTTCTTTTGTTGCAATAAGGGCTTCTATATCACTTGAATCTTTCACTCCACCACTAGCAATAGTACTAATACCGCTTGCTCGTGCAATATCTAAGGTAAATTCTACATTTACTCCAGATAGTGTTCCATCTTTTCCTACATCAGTACAGATTATTGCTTCAACACCTGCATTAGCAAATTCTTTTGCTAAATCAGTAGCTTTCATACTGCTAACATCTGCCCAACCTTCAACTGCAACAAAACCATCTATTGCATCTATTCCAACTGCTATTGGATATTTAGATGCCATATCTCTAACAAATTGAGGGTCTTTAACTGCAATTGATCCTAAAATTATTCTATCTATTCCAATATCGAGCATCTTTTTAATAGTTTCTTCATCTCGGATACCACCACCAAGCTCTAACTTTACATTACAATTTTTTCGAATTTTTATAATTTGTTCTAAGTTTTTAGGTTCTCCAGCAAATGCACCGTTCAAATCAACTAAATGCACCCACTCAGCACCCATTTCTTCAAATGTTTTTACTAATGACCAAGGTTCATCTGAATAAATCTTTGCACTATCCATAAGACCCTTAGTTAGTCTAACTGCTTTTCCGTCTTTTAAATCTATTGCTGGGTATAAAGTCATTATTTTCCTTATTATTTTTAAGAGCCACCAGTGGCAAGAGTTCTCTGCTGAAGAGAACCAAGTGTTAACGTAGCTAGCGAAATCGTGGTGCCCCTTGAGGGTATACTCTCGATAGCGTAGCAATCATAGTGAAATAAAATTTTCTAATATATGTAAACCATTTTTATGGCTCTTTTCTGGGTGAGGTTGAAAACCCATTATATTTCCATGAGACACTGCTGATGTAAATTCATACCCGTAATTAGTTCGACCAATAATATCTTCTTTGTTTGTACAATTAACATGATATGTATGTACAAAGTATAGATAATGTTCTTCATCTAAATCTTTAAACAAAGGATGTTGAGAAGTGAACATTCTATTCCAGCCCATATGTGGAACTTTTAAAGGCAATTCATTTTTGCTTGATACTTCAAACTTATTAGTGTCAAAAGGTATAACATTACCTTTAATAAGCCCTAAACCTTCATGCTTACCAAACTCTTCACTACTTTCAAAAAGTAGTTGCATTCCAAGACAGATGCCAAATATATATTTACCACTTGCAGCATATTCTCTTAATGCTGTTACCATATTCCTATCTTTTAAATGCTCCATTGCGTCAGGAAAAGCACCTACACCGGGAAGAATAAGTTTGTCATACTCTTTAAACTTACTTGGGTCACTTTCTATAACTGTCTCTTTTCCTAATTTAGTAAATGCATTTTGCACACTTGCTAAATTTCCCATATTATAATCAACTATTGCTATCATGAATCACTTTTCACTTTTGTAAATTTTATATAAACTGCTAAACATATTATCAGTAGTGCTACTCCAGTGATAATATACATTGCATACATCAATTTTGGAGGGTCAGTAATGGCAAATTTAAACACCAACATTAATGCTTCAATAGATAAAGCAATAATAATTGAACCTAAAAATTTGACCATCGTTTTATGTGGACCTGAAATATTTTGTTCTTTATGTCGTCCTAAGATTTCTTCTTCTATCAAAGTTTTTGCTAAATCAAATATGGCTAGAGAAAGAGTTAAAAGAATAGTTGCTTTAAACATATCATCTATAATTAAATTTGACATCGTTATTTCATTTACAAAAAAACTTTTAACTCCATGAGAAAAAAGAAATAGTGCAACTGCTATGAGAGCAAAAGCAAACATAGCATATGAAAATTTAAACAATTTTGAAAAGAATGCGTCGGATGTATTTAAATGAGCAATTTTTAAAACTTCATCTAAAGGCATGTCAAGACAAGCTATATATTTTAAGTTTCCATCTTCACAATAAATTGGTTGAGAAGCAGTCACAGTAAGATTTTGTGTTATTAAAGATGGATATGGATCTGTAATACTGCATCGACCTTCTCTAACGGCACGGTAATAGTAAGCTCGATCAGCCCGTATTTTTCCAGCGTCATCATCCATTTGTTTATCTGCTGCATATGTTGGTGTTACTTGAACACCTTTGTTGTCCAAAAGATAGACTCCTTCACAATTCTCTAAATCAGCCTTTATCTTTAATAGACGAGGGACAATCATATCTTGAGTTAGTGAGGGAAGTCTGTTTGGAATATTTTTGGAAAAGAGGTAACAAAAATACGCTCTTGCTTTAGTTCGACCTTCGGAGAAATCTTGAATATCAGATGCAACCATCTTATTACTTACCTTTTATGAAATTATCGTGATTATAGCAAAGGCTAAATAACAAAGAGGTTAGCTTAATTAAAACCCTCTTTTTGATCTTCAATAATTGAAGATTCTGTGTGGTGAGTTATACTAGGACCAAATACTTTTTTAATTATTGACTTAAACCCTCTTTCATTTTCTTCATACTCTTTTTCAGCTTCTTGTAATGCAACTTCCCATGCAGATGAGAACCCAGGGGCTTTTAACATCATTTTTCTCAAAGCACCATCATAAATATTTAATAATCTAAGCTCAGAACGACCTGGTTTTTGTCCTAAAGTCTTAACTGATATTCTTAAGTTTTCATTTTCTTTTTTTAATTTTTCTAGTTGACTCTCAAGATTTTTACTACCTTCATTTGTAATCTTCATCTGTCTGTTTAGGTGTTCTTTGTAATCTTTTAATTCTCTCTTATATGAACTCATTTCAAATCTAGACTTAATATAACTTATAAAATAACCAATCGCAAGACCTGCAATAATTAGCAAAATACTTAAGTAACTTAGTTCCATATAAATATCCTTTTTACTTTTTAATATGCACAATTATAGCAAAATTAAGTTATTTTACTTTCACCTAAAATACCATCGCTTAATATACCTATTAAAGAAGAGATTAAAAAGAAAAAGCTCGCACCTATTACTACAAGAACTGCTGGCATAATTAATATATCATCAAACATTTTTAATCCTTTTAATTTTAATACTCATATACTAAAGAGATAAATATGTAAAAAAAGTGTTAAGAGACTAATAAAGGACAATTATAGATTTCAAGGTTACTTAATTTTACTATTTCATGCTCTTTTGATAGCTATGCTATAATATGTTAATAACAAGTTATAAAGGTATCTATTGGTTCATTTATATTATAAGACTTCTACATCGACACAATCAGCGCATTTGAGTCTTGCTAAATTATTGATATTAGCAAGATTCAAAGTCTTAAATATGATGAAATTTATCTAGTTGAAATAGATAAAATAGAAAAAGATTTACTCTCGCATCTAAAAAAACTACTTGCATCTAAAACAGATAGTTTAATTTACTTTTTTATTAACGACTCACATAATCTGATGCTTTTTCAACTAACTTCTATGTTAAATGTAAAAAGCATTATAACTCCAAAACATGTTACGGATAAAATAATCTCAAGTATTAAAACAGAACTTTTACTCAAAAGAGAGCTTCAAATCCATGACTCTATAGCAAAGACTTTAATAGAAGATAAATGCTTTATGATCTTTAATTCAAATGGATTAAAATATGCAAGTGACAAGTTATATAATGATTTTAAATGTTCAGATTTAGAAATGGTAAAATCTAAAATATGTTTGGAACTTGATTTAGTAAAATTTTTGGAAGAAGATATTTCTCAACAAAGTAATTTTAACTTTAACGGCTCTGAAAAAACATATAATATCACAAGTACTACATCGGGTTATAATGGAGATATATTTATAAAACATATTATAAAAGATGCAATACAAGGTTCTAAACAATTCTCCCAAAGCGTAAATTTTATAAAAAATCGCATCTATTTTATAGAAATAATCAAAGATAAAATTTTAGAAGCAAGTATTTCTTATAGTCTATTTTCAATTATTACAATCCAAGTAGAGAACATGCATAGTTTACGTCAATACTGGAATGAATATGAAATTGAGATGGCTATTCGTGATTTACTTTTACAAGTGGAAATAGAAATAGATTCTCACACTCTACTAGCTCAATATGACAACAACCTTTACTTAACACTCTTTGAAGGTCTAGACTTTGAAGCTACAAAACAAAAAGCTACTACTATACAAAATAAAATTTCTACATATACTTCTAAGCAGAGTATTAAACCAATAATTGGTATTTATGCCTTTGACATAAACAATTTAGAACTAGATACTGTCTTAAAAACAATATCAGACATATCTAAAGAAGATATTTCCAAACAAGATATAGAAACTGAAAAATAATATAGAGTTATAGATATAAGCAATGAACTTGATGATGATAGAGCAATTGATATGCTTCTTCAAGGAACATTTACAAATAAAACGCCTATGAAACTTTTAAATATATATAAAGGCTTATGTTTAAATACTTCTTCAAAAATAATGAAAAAAACAGAGCAAGAAATATATGTGACTTATGAGCAACTACAAGGTACTGTAATGAATTTTGAAAAAGAGACAATACTTCAGTCATCAAGTTTTTCAAAAGATATAGTTGCAGATGTAAAATATATAGATTCAAAAAAGAAAATTGCTCTTTTAAAGAACTTTCATTTTGTTCAGGGAAGTGCAAATGCTAGAAAGTACTCTCGTGTAACTTGTTCACAAAGAACACCAATTTCTATCGTACTTGAAAAAGGTACATTAAATGGTGAAGTCTTAGATATTTCTATGAATTCAATTGCAATTAAAACAAGAATGCACCCTAATATAGAATCTTTAAAAAATATGCAAGTGTCTCTGAAGTTCACCCTTCCTATGAAAAATAGTGAAGAAGGATATATGAGTATTATGCTTGCCGCAGAAGTTATGTTTACACTTTGTGATGAGAAATTCTGTAAAGTTGTTGTTAACCTCTTTGAAGACCAAGTATACGAAGCCGTACTCATGGAATATGTTTATGACAGACAAAAAGAGATAATTGTTGAATTAAAAAAACAAAGCGCTATGCTAAATTAGGTATAATGCCGAGAATGAAAAAAGACATAAAACGTATAGCTATAGTAAGACTATCTGCTCTTGGAGATATTGTAAATAGCGCTGTAACTCTACAGTTTATCCATGAAAAATATCCAGATTCAAAAATAGAGTGGATTACTGAAGAAGTTTTTGCTCCACTACTACAAGATCATCCTTTAATCACTGCCGTTCATACACTAAACCTAAAAGAATTGAAAAAGTCTAAGAGCTTTTCTCTTTTAAAACGTACAATCTCTCAACTTCGTTCATTAGGTACTTTTGATATTATTATAGATATTCAAGGACTTTTAAAGTCAGCTGTTGTTGCAAGGCTTGTAGGAGCTAACACTCATGGTTTTGATAAAAATTCTGCAAGAGAAGGATTGTCTTCTTTATTTTACAAAACTACTTCACATATAGAATATGATGAAAATATTGTTAAGAGAAATACATTCCTTGTCTCTGATGGACTTGGATTTAAGATAGATGATATTATGTTAAAGAGTAAAAACCCTGTTTTTGAAACAGTGATTTATCCCCTAGAAAAGAATGGTAAAAAAAACATAGCAATTGTAATAGGTGCTTCTTGGGAATCAAAAAAATATCCAAAAGAAAAAGTTCTGCAACTTTGTAATGAGTTAAAAGAAAATAGTATCATTTTATGGGGCTCAGATGCAGAAAAAGAAGACGCTATTTGGATATCCAAAAACTCTGCTTATGCAAATATTGCACCTAAACTATCTCTAATAGATTTAGTTTCACTAATTTCTAGTGTTGATTTGCTTATAGGTAATGATACTGGTCCAACCCATATGGCATGGGCTCAAAATATCCCTTCAGTTACTCTATTTGGTCCAACAACTACAAGAATGATTTATGAGACTTCTATAAATATAGGAATCAAATCAAGTTCTATTGTAGATATTTACCATATAGATAAAAATGACTTTTCCATAAAAGACATTCCTGTTTACAATATTACTAGAGAAGCTAAGGAGTTATTAAAATGATTGGTTTTTACGCTTTTTTAATACTAGAAAAATTTTTAATGTTCTTGCCAAGAAAAGTTAGACGTTCTTTTTTTCTAGGCTTAGGTTTTTTAGCATATAAAATTTCTAAAAGATACAACAAGGTTATAAGACAAAACCTTCAGTTTATATATGGAGATAATGTAGATGAAGATTTTATAAAAAAAGTTTCTAAAAATGCATTTACACAACTTCTATTAAACATTTTACATACTATGGAGATAAGATACTACCCCATAGAAGAGTTGTCCAAAAAAATTAGATTTGAGAATGATGAAGTACTAAAAAAGGTACAGAATGAAGGTAGACCTATCATCTTTGTAACATCTCATTATGGTTCTTGGGAGTTTGCTGGAGCGATGCTCAGTGCTCTTCGTGAACCGATTATGATTGTTTATAAAAAAATGAACAATAAATATTTCCAAAATTATCTTTTAAGTTCTCGTTCAAAATCTCGTATGACATATTTGGAAAGAGGTGGAGCAACTAGAGGAATACTTAAACGTCTTCGCTCAGGTGGAGCTATTGCACTTTTAATTGATACTAATGTAAATAAAAGAGAAGCTATTACAGTTGATTTTTTAGGTAAGCCTACAAGTCAGATTAAAACAACTGCTTACTTTGCGAGAAAGTTTAACGCTGCTTTGATTCCATCTCTTATACATGCAAACGATGATGGAACATATACTATAAAATTTTACGATGAAATAGTACCACCAAAAACAGACAATGAACAAGAAGATATCAAAGTATCAACTCAGATGCAGACTGATTGGTTAAGTGCAGAGATTTTAAAAGCTCCAGAACCTTGGTTTTGGTTACATAGAAGATTTAAAGATGACTATCCAGAGGTTTACAAAAAGTAAATCTCTAGTTAAGTATTTTTTGTTTCACACTCTTTAGTTCTTGCTTCAAATAGTTTTAAAATAGTTAGGAAAAATGCAGTAATTGCAGGTCCTAAAATCATTCCCCAAAAACCAAATGTTGCAAGTCCAGCAATAATAGCGAAGAAAATAATAAGCTCGTTTATTCTTGTATCATCCTCTTTTAAAAGTCTATTATTAATCTCTTTTATAATTAGTGGTTTTATAAATGTATCAGCAATTATGGAGATAACAACTATAGAATAAAGAGCTATAAATATTGCACTTGATGAATCTCCGATTGAAAATTCATAAAGCATAAATGGAAGCCACATAAGAGTTCCACCAACAACAGGAATCAAAGAAGCAAAACCATACATAATTCCAAAAAGAAGACCGTTATAACCCATAAATGAAACTGCGACACCAAAGAGTATGCCTTCAAACATAGCAGTAACAATGATAGAGTAAAAGACCACACTCATAACAGCAGAGAGCTCTTTAGTAAGTGTTGTTGTCTCATCAACTGACATCTGCACAACACGCTTTAAAAACTCTACTATATGTGCTCCGTTATATTGGTAGAAGAAATAAAAGATAATAATTAAGAATGCATTTTTTAAAAAGCCTGCACTAAACGAACCAATAGTCCCTGTAAGAGAAATTGCTTTTGTTGTAAGTGAGTTTACATCTATATCTTTTAGTGCATCTACAGCGTACGGTTTGATAAAAGAAAGATAAGCGGGAGGTGTTTTAATCCACTCTTTTATATAAGTTTCAATTCCTACAAAAACTTGAGGATCTATGCTGTTTAGTTTTATAGTTAAAGTTGCTAGAAAATAACCAAGAGGTGCAAAAAATAAAACTGCTAACAAAAAACTAGATATAGAAGCTGCAGCAAGTTTTGAGTTAAAAAGTTTCTCTAATAAGTCTTGAATATTTGCAGTTGATATAGCCAATAAAGCAGCTATAGTAATACTAAGTAAAAATGGAGCATATAACAAATACATCCAGTAAAGAGAAGTGGCAAATAAGATAGCTACAAAATATTGAGGTTTCATTAAAAAATATTCCCCTCTTCAGTAGGAAGTGAGATATTTAAAACTTCATAAGTATTTCTAGTAGCCTTTCTCCCTTTTGCTGTTCGCTCTAAGTAACCATTTGCAATTAAGTAAGGTTCAAGCACATCTTCTACTGTTCCCTCATCTTCACTAAGAGCTGCTGCAATCGTACTAAGACCCATTGCTCTTCCTTTTGCCACTACTAAAAGTTTTAAAAGTCTTATGTCCATTTCATCAAAACCGTGAGAATTTATACCAAGCTGGTCTAAGGCATACTGAGTACGAGAATGATCTATACTAAGCTCTTCTGCAACCTCAGCAAAATCTCTAACACGACGAAGAAGACGCAGAGCTATACGAGGAGTTCCACGACTTCGCTTTGCTATCTCAATAGATGCTTCATGAATTATCTCTTTATCAAGTTTAGTAGATGCTTGAGAAATAATTTTTGACAACTCTGTAGAAGAATAAAACTGCATTCTAAAGCTCATACCAAATCTATCTCTAAGAGGGTTTGAGAGCATTCCCGCTCTTGTTGTTGCACCAATGAGAGTAAATCTTGGAAGGTCTATTTTTACTGTTTGTGCAGCAGGTCCACTACCTATGATTATATCTATACGAAAATCTTCCATAGATGAGTAAAGTATCTCTTCAACAGCTGGAGAAAGACGGTGAATTTCATCTATAAAAAGAATATCACCCTCTTCTAGATTAGTAAGTATTGCAGCTAAGTCTCCACTTTTTTCTATCATTGGAGCTGCTGTTACTTTTATATTTGCATTCATTTCATTTGCGATGATAAGAGCTAAGGTAGTCTTACCAAGACCTGGAGGTCCGTAAAAAAGAACATGGTCAAGTGCTTCATCTCTCTTTTTACTTGCTTGGATAAAAACACTAAGATTCTTTTTTATTTGTTCTTGTCCAATATACTCATTCCAAGCATCTGGACGTAGAGTAGTTTCTGCAATCTCTTCATCAGCATTAAAAGTCTCTATCTCTACTATTCTATCCATTAAATGCAACCATTAATAAGTGTGTTCCTCTTTTGGAAACTCTTTAGTTATAACTTCATCTGCATAGTTTTGAATTGCATCTTTTACTAAAGTTGCACCATCCATATATTTTTTTACAAACTTAGGAGTGAACTCTTCAAAAAGGCCTAACATATCTGAGAAGACTAGAACCTGACCATCAACATCAACTCCAGCTCCAATTCCAATAACAGGAACTTTTACAGATTTTGCAATAGCAGTAGCCACGTCAGCTTTTACACCTTCAATTACCATACAAAATGCTCCAGCATTCTCAATAGCTTTAGCATCTTGGATTAATTTGAGTTTTTCTTCTTCACTCTTACCTTTAACTTTGTATCCACCTTCGCTTCTAACTGATTGAGGAAGTAGACCAATATGACCACATACTGCAATACCATTTGATGTAAGATGCTTCACAATATCTGCTTTATCTTGTCCACCTTCTATTTTTACACAGTCAGCCGAAGTTTCTTGAAAAACTCTTATTGCATTACAGAGGGCATCGTCTTTATTAGTATAAGTTCCAAATGGCATATCACATACTATAAAAGTATTTTTTGCACCATTACATACTGCATTTGTATGATAAAGCATTTGGTCCATTGTTGCACTAAGAGTATCTCTTTTTCCTGCGAAACTCATGTTTAGACTGTCACCTACCAAAATCATATCTGAGCTAGGCTCTAGTAGTTTTGCAAACAGTGCATCATACGCCGTAATCATAACAATAGGTCTTACACCTTTTGTTTTTTGTATAGAAGTTATTGTCATTTTTTTATTCATAAAAGTATTTTAACTAAAAACTGATACAATTACACTAAATAGGAGAATTACTTTATGGGTATAAAAAGTGACTTAGATAGTAACTTTGATTATGAAGTTGTAGATGAATTTTTGGACCACTACTCTATGATGGTGGAGAGTATGGAAGTCATGATTACGGATCTTGAAAAACCTAATATGTATAAGATTAGTATTGATGAACTTTTTCGTGTTTTTCACAATATAAAATCAGCCTCTGGATACTTAAAAATCTTACCAATGGCAAAGCTTTCTGCTTTTGTTGAAGATGCATTAGAGTCTCTAAGACAAACAGATGAGTTAGCTAGTGAAGATGTTGTAACATGGCTTCTTGAGATAAGTGATATGTATGCTCAGTGGCAAGAAGACTTTAAAGTTGACAATGTCTTGAGTCATATAAAGTATTCTCTATTAAAAATACCCTATTTTAAAAAATAATTAAACTGGAAAACAATTGAAAAAACTTGTAGCATATATAACTTCTGCTTACCCAGAAAAATCTTTTAGTATAGACTTGAGCCTGGCACTTGGTCAAAACGGTGTTGACATGCTTGAACTAGGTGTTCCTTTTTCTGACCCTGTTGCAGACGGTCCTTTAATAGAAAAAGCAAATCACAAAGCTCTTGAACTTGGTTTTAAATTCAAAGATCTTTTAGAGATCTCAGAGATAGTAGCTCCAAAGGTAGACACTCTTTGGATGGGTTATTTCAACAGCTTTTATCAACAAGATATGAATAAACTTCTTCCTTTGGCATCTAAGCTTGGAGTAAGTGGACTTATAGTTCCTGATTTACCTCATGAAGAAGCGGCTGCATATAGTGATTTATTTAAAGCTAACTCTATGAGTAATATTTGTTTTGTGGCTCCAACAGACTCTGAAGATAGAATCAAAGAAGTTGTAAGTGATGCTCAAAAGTTTATCTATATGGTTGCATATACAGGGATAACTGGTTCTGGAGTAGCTGAAAATTTACAACCATTTTTAAGCTCTATTAAAAAATATTCTTCTACTCCTACTTATGTTGGTTTTGGTGTAAATGCTAAAACAGCTAAGGATAAAGTAAAAGGTGCAGATGGGGTTATTGTTGGAAGTGCATTTATAGATATAATTTTAAAAGACTCTATTAGTTACTCTGATAAAATCAAACAATGTTCTGAGTTAGCTCAAATAATCAAAAACGAGATTAACTAAATTATCTGACTTGTTCATATGGTGATTTCAAAGCGTCTGTGTCTCTTTTTAGTTTCACAAAGATGTTTTGTACCCATTCTTTATACGACTCTTTCATAAGCTCTTTAAGAGTGTTTTTTTGAGCGTCTATCATCTTTTTTACACTTAGCTCAAAGTCATCCTCATTAAATGCTTGATCAACTTCTGTCATTGCGGCATCGACACCTACCCAACTAGCAGTTCCAGTTACAACTCCACACAACAAAGCCCAAGGTCCACTTGGAGAACAAATACTTAATCCTGCTACAGAACCACCAATAAATGAAGAAGCTTTTGCTGCACCCTTTGCTCCAAATTTCAGTAGCATCTTTGACATTACACTCTTTGATATTGCCCCGCTAATAATAAGAGTTCCTGTTGCACTTAAACCTTTTTTTGCAACGTCTCTAGAGTTTGCTTCAAAGATATTATCAAAGTTTGTCTCAAGTGAAGTAAATTCTATTTGATGTTGTGATTCTAAAGAGTTTAAACTTTCATTTAATTCACTTTGAAAATCTTTCATAGATTTTTTTATACTTTCATTTATGCTCCCAGAAGCATTATCCACTTTAATAGAAAAATCATTTTCTTCAAACAAGAAATAGTTTATCTTAGACTCTATCTCATTATCTAGCATCTTAGAGTCACACTGCTTTAGTTTATAGCCATTTGGAAGGTATTGGTTATAGTATGGAACCATATAGTCATTTTTATAGCCACAGTAAAGACTGTAACCCTTTAGAATGATGCGAGTGTACTCACCTTTTACAGAGTAGTAATAATCACTAAGTTTAGGAATAGACATATATACAGGTTTAAAAGCCATATCAACTTCAGCATCTATAACAAGATTAATATTCTCTATTAAAGATTTCTCACTTGAAGTTAGTTTTGAGCTTATTACTCTGTCCACTTCCTTGTAAGCTTTGTTTATTTGAGTTTGAATATTTTGTAGATGCTCTCTCTCGTAAAGATGGTTTATACTCATTGTTATAACAAAAAGAAGAAGTATAGTAGCTATAAAACCAAATATAAAGTAATTTCTGCTTTTAGAATCTTCTTTTTTAATTATAGACCTAGGGATAGAGACACTAAGAAGAAGTTTTGAATAAGCCCAAGCAAATATTCCTTGAGAAATCAAGAGATAAAAAAACCAAAAGAAAGTTCCATTATTATTTCCTATTATACTTGTAGATGCACTCATAAACTTCCACTCTAATAATTCTTTATATCTTAGAGTTGAAGAGAGAAAGTTTAATATTTCACACTTAAAAATATTCACCTCATAAGTAGGTGCAGTAAAAAATTGATAAATAATAAATATGCATAACAATATAAATGTATTTATCCATACAGCCCATCTTCTAGAGATGGCATCTAAAAAGTTTTCTTTTATAGTTGATAATAACCTTTTTTTAATCTTCTCATATGTAACCCAGATAAAAAGAACATCTAAACCTAAAATCAAAAACATAAGAGAATCTAGATAGACGCTAGTTAGTAAAATAATTACAGAAGCTCCAAACCCTATAAAAAGTGATAAGAAAAGTGTTAACCATACACTCTTAACAATGCTAAAGATGGATGTATTTTTATGAAAAACTGTCTGAGCAAGTGCATATTTTTTTACTATTTGCATCTCAGACAAAGAAATACTCAAGAGTGTTGTAAATGCTAATATATAAAGTATAAATACTATACATGAAGAAAAGTTTACTATAAAAGAAAAAACTAATAAAAGCAAAAATATCATTAAGCTTTTAAACATCTTCTTACTTCATCTTTAGTTTTTGATTGCTCAAATACTCTTGAGCTTTGTCTAAAGCAAGGTCATAACCATCTACAATATCTGTGTTTACATTGTAATCTGGTTTTATCCCAATATTGTGAATACTATTACCATCAGCTAATAAATATTGTGCGACTGTTAATTTAATAGACTCTTCTTTATTTATAGGAAAAATCGCCTGTACATTTCCCTTACCAAAAGACTTCTCTCCAATAAGAGTAGCACGATTGTGCATCTTTAAGGCTCCACCTAAAATCTCAGCAGCAGATGAACTCTCTTTATTTATGAGAACAACTAAAGGAAGATTTGTAAGAGTATTTTCTTTTGAAGCGTTGTATATTTTTTCGGCTATGTTTGAGCGACCCTTTTGAGTAATAATATTTCCTCTATTCATAAACAAATCAGCTATACCTACAGCTTGTGTAAGTAAGCCTCCTGGATTATTTCTAAGATCAATTATTATACTTTTAGTAGAGTCAAGATTTTCTTTCATTTGCTTAGTAATATGTTCAAGAGTATGTTTATCAAATGTTAGGATTTTCAAATATAAAATATCATTTGAGAGTTTTTTTGCATCTACTGATTTTATCTGTATAAAATTTCTTATAACACTTAGGTGTCTTATCTCAGCATTTCTCAGTATTGTCAATTTGATGGATGTATTAACCTTACCTCTCATTAGATTTGCTGCTTCACTTAAAGAGATGTTTTCGCTGGAGAAGTCATTAATCTTTAAAAGAATATCACCTTTTTGTATACCGGCTTTAAAAGCAGGAGAATTATGCAAGAATGATAAAACAGTTAAAGCACTATTCTTTTTACTTATTCTTAGACCTAATCCTCCATATACACCTTCTGTTTGAATCTTCAAAGACTGCATATGTTTTTTATCTAGATAGTTTGAGTTAGCATCTAGTGATTTCATTGTTTCATTAATAAGTATCTCGTAAATTTCTTCTTTAGAAAACAAATTTTGTACTAATAATTCTTTAATTATATTTATTTTTTTATTGGTGTTATAGGATTTAAATTTGATATAGATTTTTTTCTTTTGAGCTTTACTTAACAAAGAAGTTGTATTTACAAATTCTAATAAGCCTTTACTTATGATCTGATTTTCAGAAAGAGAGAGATAATAATTTTTTTCTATTGTCGAAATTACTTTATGATACTTCTGTTGATTATCCAAAGCAAATATAGATGCAGTAAATATAACAGCAACTAAAGTCATAAAGACTATTCTCATCGTATTCCCTAAACATCAATTTTACTTATTTTATCACGAGATTACTTAATTAATTTAAAGAGAGAAAGGATGATAATAATCTTAATTATTTTGCAATAATAAAAAGGTGTATATATCCATAGTATTTGAGTAGTTTTATATTTTTTAAAACATCTATATCGGCTTGAACTTCTAAGAGGAACTTAGTTAACTCATCATCATCAAAATCACCAAGGTAATTATAATTATCACGATTTTCACAGTTAAGGTTTATAAGTCTATGACTTGGGGCTTGTGTATCTGATATCCATATTTTCATGGCCTATTATATACAAATATAACCTAAGTCTATTTTAAAGCTAAATAAATTCTAAAACAACTACCGGCTTGGATATTTTCTACGCTTAATGAACCTTTCATTCTTGACTCAATAATATTTTTAGCTATATAAAGTCCTATTCCCATACCATGAGAATGAGATTGAGATTTAGTTGTAACGTATGGATCAAAAATAGATTCTATGATTTTATCATCAATTCCACCACCATTATCTGATATCTCAAGAATTCCTTTATCATCTAAACAACTGAGTTTAATGCTAATTTCACCTTTTTTTATAATATTTTCTTGTATTTTCAATTTAATCGCGTCTATTGCATTATTTATTAAAATAAACATTACCTGCTTGAACTCATTTTCAACACCACAAAAATCCAGATTACAATCACTAACTAAAGAGTAAATAACTTCATTACATTTGAGTTGTGCGTCAAGAATTGTTAAAACCTCTTCAAGACTTTTTTGTGGAGAAAAGGTGATTATTTTTCTATTAGGATTTAAAAAGTTTCTAAAGTCATTAATTGTCTCAGACATATAATTTATATTTGAAGATACCAAGTCCATTTTCTCTTTAAACTAAATCTTATCCAAAGAACCCATTACATGTTGAGTTTCTAAGTTAGCGGTCGCTAATCCAATAATATTTAATGGTTGTCTCCACTGATGTGCAATATATTCTAGCATCTCACCCATTGCGGCTTGACGAGACTGATGAATCATAAGACCTTCTTGTTTTTGTTGTTTTTCTATCTCTTGGTTAACTCGTTTTTCAAGCTCTTCATTAAATGATTCTAACTGCTCTCTTTGCTGAGCTAAGGTTTTGAGGCTTTCTTCTAAATCAAGTTGTATTTTTTTAAGTTTAGTAATATCGCGACCTGCGCCTACTGTACCAATTATATTTCCATATTTATCATAAAATGGTGCTTTGTATACTTCCAAGTAAAGCAATTTTCCTTTTACATTTCCGTACTCTTCGAACTTCATGGCTCTGTTCTTATATATTACAACTTGATCAGAATTAAAACACAGTTCTCCAAATGTATGCCACTGAGCTTTATCACTATGAGCTTCTCTCTCTCTTAATGCAAAAAAGACATCACCTTTGCCTATTGGTTCTTGAGTGTCTTTTGCCATTAAAAGACCATCACAAATCGCTTGATTAGAATATAGGTACTTGCCCTCTAAATCTTTAACCCATAACATGTCGGGTAGATTGTGAGTAAGAAGTTTTAAAAGTTCTGAATTATGTTCTTTTAGATCTGAGATTTCAAATGGCATGAAGTGTCCTCTAGTTGTTATGATTAAGTATATAGACGCAGAGTTTGCTTAAGAGAGTGTAGATACTCTCTTAGCAAGTTGTTGGGGTAAAAGACCCAAAGATTCTTCTACTAGTTTTGTATTTCCATGAGTTATAAATTCATCTTCATATTCAAAGCTTTCTACTTCAATATCTAAAATTTTCTCAGATGCTAAAAACTCTAATATAGCAGAACCAACGCCACCCATTTTAGAACTATCACTAAAGACAAACCACTTTTTATGTTTAGTTGAAAGCTCACGTAACATATCTGCATCTAATGGTTTTACAAATCTTAAATCAAGTATGTTAACATCAACATCTAGATGCTGCGCTGTTTCATACGCACGACCAAGACCGTTACCATAACCTATGAAAAGGATATCACTCTCATTTGAGCGAAGCAGTTGAGATTTAGCAAGTTCAAAAGGAGAAGATTCAGGAAGGTCAGTTTTTATGAATGACCCTCTTGGATATCTAAGTGAGCAAGGATGTTGATACTCTGCTGCGAAACCAAGTGCTTGGTGAAATGATTTCTCATCTCTTGGAGCAAAAAGAGTCATATTTGGAACAGCTCTTAAAAAACTAATATCAAATACACCTTGGTGTGTCTCTCCATCTTCTCCAACTATTCCCGCACGATCAAGTGCAAAAACAACAGGTAAATCCATCAAACAAGTATCATGAATTACTTGGTCATATCCACGTTGTAAAAATGTAGAGTAGATCGTACAAAAAGGTTTAAAACCCTCTTTTGCCAAAGCTGCCATTGAAGTTACAGCGTGTTGTTCTGCGATTGCAACATCCCAAAATCTATCCGGATAAAGCTCCATTAACTCGCTTAGTCCTGTTCCACTTGGCATAGCTGCTGTAGCACCTACAATCTTCTCATCATGTTTTGCTAGATGCAATAGAGCCTCTGTATATATCTGAGTAGCATTCTTAGCAGATGCCTTCTTTGAACTATGTCCGTTACTTAAATCAAAAGGACCTACTCCATGCCATTTTTCTTCTTTTCCTTCTGCTATGTCATAACCCTTACCCTTAACAGTTTGAACATGAATAATTACAGGCTGTTTAAGCTTTTTCGCTGTTTGCATAATCTCTATTAGCTGAGTTAAATTATGTCCATCAACAGGTCCAATATAATTTATTCCCATCTCTTCAAATAGCATACCAGGAGTAATAAGTTTTAAACTCTCTTCCATTCTTTTAGCGATATAATGAGCACCTTCACCAAAATTATCTACAAAATTTTCAGTATGTTTTTTAAACTTTTGATAAAATGGAGATGCCATTGCTGAACTTAACATTCTACTAACTGCACCTATTGGTTTTGCAATACTCATTTCATTATCATTTAGTATAATAACCAGAGGATATTTTCTATCACCCAACTCATTTAATGCTTCATAAACCATACCTGCAGTCATAGAACCATCACCTATCATAACAACAGGAACTCTGGATTCTTGCTCTTTTTTTAGAGCAATTGCTTTAGCAGCACCAACGCCTAAAGATATTGACGTTGAACTATGTCCTGCTACAAAATAGTCATGTTCAGACTCTGTAGGTTTGGTATAACCACACGTTCCCCCAAACTGACGAAGAGTATCAAAAGCTTCCCATCTATCAGTTAGAAGTTTATGTGCATATGACTGATGTGAAACATCAAAGATAAATGGATCATTCTTTGAGTCAAATACATAATGCATTGCTACTATAATCTCTGTAGCGCCAAGTGTTGAGCTTAAATGTCCACCGTTTTTGCTAACAACTCTTAAAATTTCTTCTCTGATTTCTTGGCAAAGAACAGTTAGTTCTTTTATACTTTTTTCTTTAATATTCATATTTTTATTCACTTAAGGCTGCTCTTTTTACTCTCTCAAATCTTTTTGAGATTTGTGCGTCTATATTTCCTGCATCACTAATGGCAATGACTCCGCCTTCACTAACTGCACTGTCGGAAATAATACTAACGTGATCTAATAGACCCACACTTTGGGATATTTCACCATGATTTTTAGGGTTAACTTTTAATGTAATTTTTGATGCGCTTTGTAACTCTTTTATTAACTCATTTGATAGGACTTGGGCTATTGCAGTTGAACTCTCATTTAACTCAATATTTATAACTTCTTTAGAAATATCGACAGCTGCACTTATTAGCTGACTTTTGATACCTTCTAATGCGCTCTCATATTCGTGAGCAGAATTCTCCAAAGTGCTAACAGATGTAGCAAATTGAGCTAAACCATTTGTTAGACTATTCGCTTCATCCTTACTAGCTTGATCTTTACCAGCTAAAACACCTTCATTAAAAGACTCAGTTTTTACTTTTTCTAGCTCAACAGTATGCTCATCACTCATTGATTCGAGTTTCATCTGAAGTTTTATGAAGTTTGATGACATCTCATCAGTTTTTTTCATTAAAGACTCTATAAGTGAATCTTTTGAACTTTGACTCATGGCACTAGAGTCAACTTCACTATCTCTTGCTGCTGGAATACTCTCTTTTATAAGAACAGATTTTTCACTCTCTTCTTCATAGCCTCCACCCATAGAAAAAACTTTAAAGTTATATTTATCAATAGAGTGCTTATTTAGCTTATCATTTGAAATTACAGTTGCCATAGCAAAACCTTTACTCTATCATCTCATCGGCAGAACCCATTTGTATAGTTCCAGCTTCAGCAAGACCATTAACAAGTTCAACAATTTTTCTCTGAGAATTCTCAACATCTTTCATTTTAACAGCACCAAGGAACTGCATCTCTTCATCAAATGCTTCTCTTGCTCTCTCAGACATGGCAGAAAAGAACTTCTCTTTAAGTTCTTCTGGTGCACTTTTCAGTCCAAGCATTAATTCTTTTTTATCTACAGTTTTCAAAATTTCTGTAATAGCATTTTTATCTAGAGTTACTATATCTTCAAATGTAAACATCATCTCTGTAATTAGAGTAGCAAGTTCTTCATCAACCTGTTCAACTTGAGAAAGAGTAGCTTTGGCAGATTTAGCACCAAGTCTATTAAAGATATCTGCAACTGCTCTTGGTCCACCAACTTCAACTTTATAAGTAGCAAGAGACTCAAGTTTAGACTCTAACACTGCCGATACTCTTTTAATAACTGAAGGAGATATATCTCCAAGTTTTGCCATTCTCATAGCAACTTCAGAACGTAAATCATCTGGGAAAAACTGAAGTGTATCTGCTGCTTCCGTTGCATCCATATGAGCTAGAATAAGAGCAATAGTTTGAGGATGCTCATTAATAATAAAGTCCGATAACTGCTGAGGCTTAATTTTTGAAAGATAAGCAAAATTTTGAATATTTTGCATACTTTTGGATAGTTTATCTAAAACTTTTTTAGCCTCTTCAGGTCCAAGAGTTCTATATAGAAGTTCTCTTGCATACTCCATACCACCTGTAGTAATAAACTGACCAGATTGTATAATTGCATGGAATTCTTCAAGTATAGCAGTAGCAACGGCTTTTTCAACTGTCCTATTCCCTGCAATATATTTTGAGACTTCAGTTATAGCTTGCACACTCATATTTGAAAATATTGCAGCTGTTACTTCTTCACCGAGTTGCATTAATAAAATGGCGATTTTTTCCGCCATTCCCATTTCATCAAATGTTGCTTGCTGTGTTGGACTTAAATTCATCATTTTGACCTTTCTTTAGAAGAGCCATCTTCTTCTTCACTTAGTAATGACTGAAGTAAGGATGCTATCTCTTCAGGAGCATCTTCTGCCATAGCTCTAACTTTTTCAAGGAGTACTTCATGTTTAAGTCCATCTTCGTCAAAGCCTTCACCGACACCAAGTTGATTTTCAACTTTTCTACGCATTTGTTGAACTTTTTCTAACAAGTCTTCTTCTTCATCATCTTCTATATCAAGAGTTGGACGATTAAGTTCATCGTCTTCTTTTGATACTTCAAGCATTCTAAGAGCAAATGGAGATATAACTTTTTTGTAAAGAATAAGAAGTAAAATAAGAACAAACAGATACTTAAATACTCCAGAAAATGGTGCTAAGTAAGTTTGAGAGAATGTAACAGCTTGAGATACACCATCATCAATATGAGCTTCATTTCTCTTGAACTGTAGGTTTTTAACACTTATTTCATCACCTCTAGCTTCATTAATTCCGATAGAACGTCCAACTAATGAGGCTAGTGCTTCTAAGTCACTTTCTTGAAGTGCTTCATACTCCATAGCTTCTGTTGTTTTACCATCTGTATCTAGTTTAAATTTATACTTTCCATCTACAATTACAGCTGCACTTATTCTTTTAATTCTTGCAAATTGAGACTTTGTAGTTGATACAGTTTTACCAACTTCATAGTTAGTTGTACCTGAGTTTTTTTCATATTTTTCATTAATTTGGTTACTTTTAAGACCTTGCACTGGACCTATATTACTTACAGTACCAGGTACACCACCTACTTCAGCAGGAGAAGCCCCTTCTCTCTTTTCTTCACTTACTTGCTCACTTCTTACAACATTCTCTGGATCAAATGTCTCTGATGTAGTATTTTGAATAGAAAAATCAAATTCTATTGTTACCTGTGCTACTACTTTTTCATTCCCACCGACAAAAGGAGAAATAACTTGCATTATTTTTCTCTGTCTCTTTTTCTCTTCTTTTGTTTTGAACTTCTGCTGAACAAGGGATAACTCACTCATTTGAGCCATCTCATCTTCATCACCTAGAGTCTCACCATCAGAATTAACTAACATTACATTAGTAGAGTTCATCTTAGGAACGGCAGCTGCAACAAGATTTTTAATACCACGAATCTGTTTAGGTGAGAGTTTTCTATCTTCTACAAGTTGAACCATAACTGAAGCACTTGGATCAACTTGTTTTGCAATAAAAAGAGTGTCTTTTGGAATAGCTAAACTTACACTTGCTGATTCAATTGGACCAAGAGCATTAATAGTTCTAGATAGCTCACCCTCTAAGGCACGGAGATATTTAATATTTTGATCAAAGCTTGTAGCTCCAAACTCTTGTGTATCAAAAAGCTCAAATCCTACACCGCTATTTTTAGGAATTCCCATAGAAGCAATAGTTATACGTTCTTTATAAACTACATCTTTAGGTACTTTTATGATGTTATTATCTTCAAGCTTATAAGTTATTCCATCTTTTTCTAATTGCTCAACAATTTTAGCGGCATCTTCAGAGCTTAGGGAGTTAAAAAGGATTTCATATTGATCATCAGTATTTTTATTAGCCGTGTATACGACCATGAATATTAAAAATGCAACTATACCTATAATAGCAGCGGCAATAATAATTCGTTGCTGCGAAGTTAGTTTAGTATAAAGAACAACTAACTGAGAAAAAAGTACTTTAAAATCCATTAACTTCCCATTTTATAATTACAAAATTTCTGATGTTAGTTCAAAAAAGCGACTATTTTGCTCTTGCGTTCCAACTGTCACTCTTATTGCATTCATACCGTAACCACTTAAATCTCTAACTATCATTCCTCTTTTTAAAAGAAGATCTGCAATTAAAGATGATTTTGTATCCGGATTTAGACATAAAGTAACAAAATTTGTATAGCTGTCAATTATATCTATTTTTTGCTCTTTTGCAAACTCTTCGTAGCGTTTCATCTCTTTAAAATTATCAATTATGCTTTTATTTACAAACTCTTCATCTTTTAGAGCAATAGTTGCAGCTTCTAAAGAAAGTGTAGTAATATTAAAAGGAGGTCTCAATTTATATAATTCTTTAATTATTTTAGCATCAGCTAATCCATAACCAACACGCATACCACCAAGTCCATAAGCTTTTGAAAATGTCCCAAGATAAATTACATTATCAAACTGTTCAACTAAATCTTTTGGTTTTACTTCTTTACTTGCATCTTTAGCAATTGCATATTCCATGTAAGCACCATCAACAACAACAAGAGTGTCATTATCAATCTTTTTTATAAAGTCAAAAAGTTTACTTGCATCTATTGCATCTCCGGTTGGATTATTAGGAGTACAAAGAAATATTATAGAAGGTTTTTCTTTTTTATAAATATCATAAAACTCATCTAAATCATGTTCTTGTGTAGAAGTTCTTAAAATATCAGCACCAACATGTTTCGCATAAATTTCATACATTGCAAATGTAATACTATTCATCAATATCTTAGAGTCAGCATTAGCCTTTGCGTGAATTATAAATTCTATAACCTGATCACTACCAGAACCGATAATAACGTTTTCATCTTCTACGTCAAATCTTTTGCTAAGCGCACTTTTTAAAGCCATCATAGAATCATCTGGATATAGAGCCATCTTTGAAACTATTTTTGCTACATTTTCTTGAACCATTGGCGAACAACCGTTAGGATTTTCGTTACTTGCTAGTTTTATAATGTCTTTTGGCTCAATTCCAAACTCTCTTACAACTAACTCTATTGGCTTTCCAGCTTCATAGTTTTTAATATCTTTCATTTTAGAATTAAAGTTCATCTTCACCCTTTACATAACTTCCTAACCATGTTACTTCACTCTCGTGTTTGGCTAGTACTTTTTGAATATTTACATCATCAATATGCCCATAAAAATCTATATAAAACCAATAACCAAATCCAGCCTTATCTTTTGAAGGACGAGACTCGATTTTTGATAGATTTATCTTTTCTTTATCAAAATCTTGTAAGAAATGCACTAAAGACCCAGCTTCAACAGCATCTTTTAAACGTACAAGTATTGAAGTTTTATCATCTTCACTTTTAGCATTTTTAAAGTCACTTAGTATTACAAATCTTGTAGAACTATCATGTTCATCTTCTATGTTTTCAAACATAGTTGGAACATTATAAAGTTTAGCCGCGATGTGAGAGCAGATTGCTGCAGCATGTGGATCTTCAGATGCAAGTATTGCGGCTTTAGCAGTTGACTCAACAGGAATATGTTCTACATTTGTAAGACCATGTTCTGATAAAAAGCCTCTACACTGACCAAAGCCCTTATCTTTTGAATATATTCTTTTTACATCTTCGAGTTTAATAGATTGAGTGACAAAGGACATATGAATAGGCATATAGAGTTCTGCTACAATTTTCACACTGCTTTTAGCTAGTAGATCAAGTGTTTCACCAACAATTCCATCTTTTGAATTTTCAATTGGAACAACACCAAACTTTGCTCTTTTTGACTCTAATGTTTTAAACACTGAGTGGATAGAACTTACAGAAATATAATCACTCATAGCACCAAAACGGCTCTCAGCAACTTGATGCGTAAATGTGCCTTCTGGTCCTAAATAAGCTATTTTTTCTGGTCTTTCTAAATTTCTCGATACTGCAAAAATTTCTAAAAATATTGCTTCAATTGCACTCTTATTTAGAGCTCCAGAACTAGCTATACTCTGAGATTCAAGTCTTTCGATAATTGCTTTTTCTCTCTCTGGTCTGTATATCGCACCACCAGATTCATTTTTTATCTCACCAACTCTCTCAACAACTTTCATTCTTTTGTTAAGAAGGGAGAGCATCTCATTATCAATAGCATCTATCGATCGTCTACAATCATCTAATGTTTTCATATTGCCTCCAAAATCTTTTGCATATCGTCATAAACCATATCTGGTCTAAGTTCAGGTTTTAAAAATGGAACTATCTCTTCTTGTGTTTTATATTTTCCGCTAGTTACAAAAACTGTTTTCATTCCCATCTCTTTAGCTCCGCCTAAGTCACCTTTAACATCATCACTGATCATTGTAACATGAGAAAACTCAGCACTAATATCTTGTTTTTTTAACTTAGCCAAAGATTCACTATAAAAAGCTACACTTGGTTTTCCTACAACTGCATAAGAAGTAGAAGTTGCAAATTCTAACATTTTTAAAATTGCTCCAACACCAGGATATCTTTTAGAGTTTTTAGCATAAATAGATGTTTCATGCATGCCAACAAGAGATGCACCAGAGAGTAAAAAGTCTATCATTTGAGCATATTCACTAGAGTCAAAATCTTCTTTAATTGCTACTAACACTGTCTGAGGATTTTCATAATTAAGTGTGTAACCCATAGAGATAAGAGTTTTTATAAACTCATCAGCACCATAAGCTGCAACTGATTCTTTAGATACTCTAGATTCCAATAGCATTAATGGATCAAGATACTTAGAAAAATCAAACTTAAAACCTATAGAGCGAAGATAATCATAAAAATCATTAGACGCTTTTTTAGTATTGTTTGTAATGACCATATAAGGAATATTTTTCTCATTACACATATCAATAAACTCTATACTTCCACGGATAGGAGATTTATCATTGTCGCTAATTAAAGTACCTTGAACATCTATAAAATACAAATCACCCTCCTTTAATATTTTCGAACACGGTTTCTATATGTGAGCATTCTGCTAAAGAAAACTCATGATAATGAATTTTGCCCATTACCTGTACAAATTATAAAAATTCTTTCTCTAAAGCAACTAAATCCTCAAAGTTTTCTCTTTTTCTAACAAGTCTAGCTTCACCATTTTGCACTGCAACTTCAGCACTTCTACCACGAGAGTTATAATTACTTCCCATACCAAAGCCATAAGCTCCAGCACTGTGAACAACAATCAAATCATTACGATTTAACTCAGGTAATAGACAGTCTTTTGCGAAAAAATCACTACTTTCACAAACAGGACCAACGATATCAACATTTCTCACATCAGATGTAGAATCAGTAATAGCTTGCACTTTATGATAAGCACCATAAAGACTTGGACGAAGAAGATCATTCATAGCCCCATCTATAACTACAAACTTTTTATCTCCATTTTGTTTTTCATATAAAACCTTACTCACGAAGTAACCTGCATTTGCAGTTAAAAATCTTCCTGGTTCACAAATAACTGTCAGATCAAGACCTTTTAGAGTTCCTAAAATAGCTTGTGCATAGTCATATGGTTTTATTGTAACTTCATCATCATAAGTAATACCAAGACCGCCACCAACATCAAAAAACTTCAACTCTATATCAATTGCTTCTAATGAACGAAGCATATCAGCTACGATTACTGCAGCTTCATATATTGGTTCTAAATGTGTAAGCTGTGAACCAATATGAAAGTGAACTCCAACTGGATCAAGAGACTCTGAGTTTTTTGCAAGTATAAACATTCTTTTAGCCGTGTCTATATCAACACCGAACTTATTATCATGTAGTCCTGTAGAAATGTAAGGATGAGTCTTTGGATCAATATTTGGATTAACACGAATACTTATACGAGAAGTTTTATTTAATTCTTTTGCTATAACTTCAACACGAAAGAGTTCTGCTTCACTCTCAACATTGATGTAAAGTATATCTTTTTGTATTGCTTCACGAATTTCATCATCACTCTTTCCAACACCAGAAAAGATAATTTTATATGCTGGAACTCCTGCTAAAAATGCGCGACGTACTTCACCAATAGATACACAGTCTGCTCCACTACCCAAATCTGCAAAGTGCTTAATTACACTAAGATTTGAGTTTGCTTTTACAGCATAAGCTAAGATAGATTTTCTACCTTTAAAGGCTGATTTTAACTCTTGGTATTGTTCACTCATGTAGTCTAAATCATAAACGTAAAGAGGTGTTTTATACTCAGATGCTAGTTCTTTAAAATTCATTATAAAATTTCCAAATATTTTTTAAATGATTTTACCAAAAAAGTGCTTATGTTTTTGTTATAAAACATATAAGCACTTTTATAGATACAAAAGAAGTCTTAACCTTGTCTTATAATTAAGTAGCTAAGCGGTACTTTCGCCATTGTCTAAGAGATATTAAAAAGAGAATGAGAACTGGTGCGACAACACCAACTTCACTTGAAATTGTTTTATTATTTGATAGTTCAATAAGCATAAAAAGCACTCCCCAAACCAAAAGTGTTGCAAGAATAGCTCCAAAACTAAAGAGAGAAACATTTAAAAATCTTGCACTAATAGGAACAAAAAAGAAAATAATTACTACTAAACATGGTACAAAAAATGGGTATACAAATATCTTGTAAAGTGCCCCTTTTATACTGCTTGTATTAATATTTTGATCCTTAAGCAAAAAGAGTGCGTCTATTGCATCTTTAATAGTAAAGTTCACCTTACCTTCATATACCTGATCTAGCATTTTTGGTCTAAAACCATGTAAGATATTTAGACCTTCTTTATGGTCAACTTTTATACCAAGTGATTCATAACTCATATTATCAGGTTTAGTAATTATGTCTGCCTTAGCTATATGCCAAGACTCATTTCTATATATAGCTTCTTTTGCTATAACTACCTCTTTGAGTGAGTTTTCTTTAAGAGTAAAAACTCTAATTCCCTTCGCTTTTTCTTGAAGAGGAAGCATTTGAGAGAAATAAATATACTTATCTTTATATATAAAAAATAGGTCTTTTGTAGGACTTAAGTAAGCAGAGTTTTTACGAATATTATTTGAAAACTCATCTGCGCGAGAAAAACTTGGAAGTGCATGTAAAGATATAAAAATGACTACTATTGTGCTTGAGACAACAACGAAAGGCTTTAGCACATCTACTCTTGAATAACCCAAAGAGTAAAAAGAGACCAGAGCATTTGAACGAATAAGAAATATCTTTGTAGATACCATTGCAAATATAAGAGATAATGGGAGAAGCATATCTATGGCAAAAAAAGCTTTGTAAACAAGGTAAATTAAAACTAAGTTAGCTGATTGCGATAATGAGTCTGCATTTTCCATATAATCAAATCCAACAAGGAACATTACAAGTGCAATCAAGATGACTGAAAAATATTTTAGATAATGAAAGGAAATATATTTAAATGCCATCATTGTATATTCCTTTTTTTCTTATTTTAGCTGAAATTTTTTAATCGTGTACTTGGAGCTAACATCTTCTAATGAATTTTCCAATAGATTCTCTACAGCTTCACAAGCATGAGTTATCCAGTTATCAACGTGCTCTGATTCAGCTGAGGAAAAATCACCTAAGACATAAGATGCAACTTCACCCTTATGTTCAGGTTTTCCAATTCCAAGTCTAACTCTTGCATACTCACGAGAAATCATTTGATCAGCTGATTTAAGCCCATTGTGACCACCGTGACCGCCACCAAACTTAAAACGAAGTGTTCCAAAAGGAAGGTCTAAATCATCATGTATTACAACTACTTCATCTATTTTATAAAACTTTTTAACAGCTAAAATAGAGTTACCTGAAAGGTTCATATATGTAAGTGGTTTTAATAAAAAATGATTTGAAAATTTGAAAAGTTCACCATTAAATGATGAAGATGAAAGTTTTTTAGCATTTTTTCTACGAATCAACTCATCAATAACCATAAAACCTATATTATGGCGATTTTTTGCATATGCCGGGCCAGGGTTACCCAGTCCGACTATTAGCATGATTATTTAGCTTTAATAATACTTACTACAGCTACACGATCAGAATCTAGCATAGTAACATTAGGAATTGCATCTAAATCACGAATTAGTTTAGAATCACCAGTATCCATTTCTGTTACATCTATTTCAAATGTATTTGGAACATTTTCAATAGCTCCTTTTACTGTTAAACGAGGTTTAGCTTTATGAAGTAGACCTTTGTTTTTAACACCTATTGATTCACCAACTGCTACAACTGGTACATTATAAGTAGTTACAACACCTGGTTGTGCTACCATTAAATCAACGTGTAAAAGATTACCAGTTACCGCGTGAGCTTCATATGATTGAACAACAACATTCAACTCTTTACCATTCAGTGATATTCCAAACGCCAAAGTTTCTTTGTTGCGAACAGCACGGATATATTCATTCATTTTGAATGCAGCATTGATATTCTCAAGCCCTTTTCCGTAGATGTTTGCAATTAGATATCCATCGCGGCGAAGTGCGTTTGTGCCTTTTTTGCCAATACTCTCTCTAATTATGCCTTCTAACATATTAAATCCTTAATAAAAAATGTTCGGGATTATACACAACAAAGATTTAAAATCTACTTTAAATCAAAAATATCATCACTTTTATTGATTTTAATCTCTTTTTCTTCACTTGTTGTAGGATTTTTAACTGTTTTAGACGAACTCAGTCCACTCATTCTTAACTCCAAATCAGATGCACTAGTTGCATAATCTTTTGCTTTAGCTTTTGTAATGATTCCATCGTTATATAGTTCTAAAATATGTTGATCAAAACTTTGAGACTTATAATGATCTCTACCTTTTTCAATAGCGTCTCTAATCTCATAATCACGGTTTTCCATAATAAGCTTTTCAATAGTTGGAGTACGAACAAGAACTTCCATTGCAGCACGTCTTCCGCCATCAACTGTTGGAATGAGTCTTTGTGAAACTACTCCTTGAATAACTCCAGCAAGAGATATTCTCACACGATTCTGCTCCTCTGTAGGGAAAGTAGAAATAATACGGTTAATAGTCTCTTTTGCGTCTATTGTATGAAGAGTTGAGAAGACTAAGTGACCTGTATCTGCTGCATGTAAAGCTAGGTTGATTGTCTCTCTATCTCTCATTTCTCCAACCAAGATAATATCTGGATCTTCACGAAGAGATGCACGAAGTGCTGTTCCAAAAGAGAGAGTATCTTGCCCAACTGAGCGTTGATTAATTATACATCCCTTATCTTTATGAACAAATTCAATAGGATCTTCAATAGTTATTATATGCTTTCTCTTTGTAATATTTATCTCATTAATTAGAGCGGCTAGAGTTGTTGACTTACCACTACCAGTAACTCCTGTAACCAAAACCATCCCTCTTTCTAATTGAGTAAAGTCTTTAATTACATCAGGAAAATTTAGTTCTGCAATTGAAGGAATTTTTATTGGGATAACACGAAAAACTGCTGATACTCCATCCATTTGAAAGAAAATATTTACACGAAAACGATTTCGCTCATCAAAAGGATAAACTAAATCTATCTCTTTATTTTCTATAAACTCCCCAAATCTACCTTTGAGCAGTTCCTTAGCAAATGTAAGAGCATCTTCTTTTGCAAAAATTTCACCAGCGAATTGGACGATATTACCGTTAATCCTTGCACGAATAACAGAGTTTGCTTTTACATGAAGATCACTTCCTCCAAGCTCAATCATTTTTTTTAAATAGACTCTTATCTTATTTAATTGAACAAAAGTTAACTTACTAACATCTACTGAATTACTCATAAAGACTCCAAAATATCTTTAAATGCGTCCTTAAAAGATTCTAGTCCATCAGAAATCTGCTTATCAAGAACAGCTTCAAAATCAATACCTGCATTTTTCACTTTAACAAAATGCTCTTTTATAACTTTTTCAGAAATTGGAAGAGCTTTTTTCTTCTCACCACCCTTATGAAAAGCTTCTATAGTGTCAATTGGTGCTGTATTTACACTGTTATATGCTAGAAGTTTATCAACATAATAATACGCAGGAAGTGAATCATCTTTTACACCTGTACTTGCAAAAAGTGTTCTACATCCATTAACGTTCATATCTTCTATAGTTGCATATATATCAGCAGTGTTGTAGATGCCACTTAGAGCCACCTCAACACTATTCTTATTTAGTGTTGCATCTAAAGCACGGTCAACTCTACTAACGAAGATGCTAATTACAGTATCAACTCCCTTTTTATTTCTCTGAGCTCCACGCTCAAAAGCTTTAGCACAAGATATCGCTTGAGATTTTTTAAAGATGAGAGTTGCATTTACAGGGATACCAGATGCACTTAACTCTTCCATTGCAATGTAACCTGCCTCTGTAGCAGGAACTTTAATCATCACGTTATCTCGTCCTATTTGGGCAAAGAGTCTTTTTCCTTCTTTTATTGTTGCATCTGAATCATCACAAAGAAATGGATCAACTTCTATACTTACATAACCATCATCTCCTGCATCATAAAGTGGTTTTAAGATATCAGCCGCTTTTTTGATGTCGTAAATAGCGACAGCTTCATACTTCTCTTTAGCACTTAAAGCACTTAGAGATGCAAGTTGCTCTTTATATGCTGGTGAATTTAAAATTGCATTTTTAAAAATAGCTGGATTTGAAGTTGCTCCATTGATGATTCCAGCATTAATTAATTCTTTAAATCCTTTATCTAAATAATCTCTCTCAATAAAATCTGCCCATAATGAAAACTTCAAATCTTCTATATACATTTATTAAATCCTATATAATTTTTTATCTATTATAGCCCAAAGTTTATCAAACTTTTTTAAATTAATTAAAACTATCAAATGAAGAGTTATTAATATATATATTACTTCACTGTTTACAAAGATAATATTTCCAATCATGTCAAAGTATAGATATATTTCAAATAGGTACTCATCGTATATATTTAGATTTACCAAAACTAGTACCAAGATGCAAAGAAGTGAAAAAATTATATATGAAAAATATTTATAAAATTTGTGCAGTAGATATGAAGCAATAATTAAAAGTATAAAATAAAGAGTGTAATAATTTGAAGCAAAAATATAGAGTAATAAAATATGAGAAGATAGTGCACTTAAGAAAAAAACTATCCTTTTGAACATCATGGCAGATAAACCTTGTCTAGTAACTCATTGTATTCGAGTTTAGCTTCACTATCTAAAGTCAAACCTCCACCACTTTTATAAATGTATCCATTTTCAGTTTTTTCAACATAACGAATCATAACTCCACTATCAAAGCTCTCTCCATCATAGATGCCAAAGACACCACTAAAGAATCCTCTATCGTATCCTTCAATATCTTTGATTATTTTTAATGTACTTTTTTTTGGTGTCCCACTTATACTTCCTGCTGGAAGAAGTGATTCTAATATTGTTCCTATTCTTTCATGCCACTCATTACCAACATTACCACTGATATGTGAGCTGACTTGTAATAGTTCTTTTTCTCCAGAGTCTATTTTTTGTACGTATCTAAACTCTTCTACTTTTACATCAGATGCAACTATTGATAAATCATTTCTCAAAAGGTCAACTACCATAGTATGTTCTGCCATCTCTTTTTCATCATGAAGAATTTTATTTTTTGCATCTTCTATTGATGCGTCTATAGTGCCTTTCATTGGAAATGTATTTATTGTTGAATCTTTTATACGGATGAATTTTTCAGGAGAAAAGCAAACAAATTTATCTTTGTACCTTAACTTATAGTGAGCATTCGCATTATCGTATATTTCTTTTAAAGTTAACTCAGAGTGAATTTTTGTTGGCGCGGTTAGGTTTAAGAGATATGTATCACCAGATTTTATATGCTCAATTACCTCATCAAACTTTTTTTTATACTCTTTAAAGTCAATGGCGTGTTTTTTAAAAAAATTCTTATGTTTTTTATGAGTGTAATTTTCGTTGATACAAAATTCTATATCGTGTGAGTCTAACTCACATAAAGGAATCACTTCTATATTTTGTGCTAAAAAGTCACTTATAAATATAAAAGGCTCTCTATTTTTACCAAGAGAGTTAATATCTTTAAATGTCATGGATGAGTTTTTTTAAAACCGCCATTCTTATTGATACACCGTTAGTAACTTGTTCTAGTACCTTACATCTTTTATCTGCTAAAAGTTCATCGCAGATATCTATGTTTCTGTGCACTGGACCAGGATGTAAAATAAGAATATCTCTATCACCTACTAATTCTGTTGTTATACAAAAGTCACTCGCATAATCTTTAAGAGATGCATAACTTTGAGAAGAGTGTCTCTCTGTCTGAGTTCTAAGACTCATAATAACATCAACATCATCTATTATTTCATTTAAAAAGTGAGTAGTTTTTAGAGCAGTTTTTGGTAAAAAATGAGGAGGAGCAACAAGTATTACTTCCATACCAAATCTAGTAAGTAGTTCTATATTTGAGTTAGCAACTCTTGAGTTTTTTATATCTCCAACTATCGCTATCTTTTTACCTTTTACATCGCCAAAGTGCTCTTTTAAAGTAAACAAGTCTAAAAGTGCTTGTGTTGGGTGAGCATGAGCACCATCACCTGCATTGATTATTGCAGATTTAGTATGGTTAGAGAGGATTTTAGGAACACCTGAATTTTGATGGCGAACAACTATTGCATGTGGGTTCATGGCATCTAGATTCATTGCAGTATCTACAAGAGTTTCCCCTTTTTTAGTAGAACTCTTCGCTGCATCTAAGTGAATCATCTCTGCGCCTAATCTTTTTGCAGCTATCTCAAATGAACTTTTTGTTCTTGTAGAGTTTTCAAAAAACAGTGTTATTACAATCTTATCTTGTAATATTCGATCAAATTTTCCATCACTAAACTTTCTTGCATCTGCAAAAATACCTTCTATCTCTTGTACTGTAAAATCATCTGTGCGAATTAAGTGTTGCATATTCATCTTTTTAAATTAATTTACAGATTATACAAGACATCGCATATAGTGTCAATATTTCGGTCAACTTTCATAACTTCAAATCCTGTTTTTAAAAAATAAGGCTCAGAAACACTAGAAAAGCTATCATCATTATCACGGCAGTTAAAAGCAACAACGTGTTTAATATTTTCATTTTCAAGTAGTCTTTTACTAAGCAGAGTATCATTTATACATCCAAGTGAGCAGTGAGTCACAAGTAATGTTTGAGCTTTAAAATATTTTATCAAATCAATCATCATCATATCTTCGTCAATTGGAACCAAAAGCCCACCAGCCCCTTCTATAAGGAGAACATCACAAATCTTTTCTAATTTTTCTACCGCTGCATCTAAAACATCTAAGTCTAACTTTGTATTGTTTGATGAGATAAAAGGAGCAGCAGGCAGTTCATAAGTTATAGGTACTATATCTTTTACAGATAAGTTTTTAAATTGACTATTTAGCTCTTTAACACACTCTAAGAGTTCACTTCCATCAGGTGCAAAATCATCAACAACTCCAGTCTCTATAGGTTTTATAACACCTACCCTTAAACCACGAGATGCAAACTCACGAAGTAGTAGTTTTGTTGTGTAAGTCTTGCCAATATCTGTATTTGTCGCTGTTATAAAAATTCGTTTTCTCATATTTATCTCTACTTTGGTATAATCTCTTATAATTTAAAGGCTTATATTAATGAATAATTTTGAAGAGTATTGTACCAAATTTGTCCAGTCAGTTGGAAATAAAGAAGGAGCTGTTAGTCCAGCTCTTACAAATTCCGCATCTTTTGCTTATGGAACACCTGAAATAGCAGAGGTAATTTTTGAGGGAAGTGTTAAAAAACCACTTTATTCTCGCATGGGAAACCCAACAACAGCTAAACTAGAATCAATTATGGCAGAGATGGATGGTGGGATTGCCTCAATAGCTACGAGTTCTGGAATGGGAGCTACAACTCTTGTTTGTATGTCACTTCTTGCATCTGGAGATGAGATAATCTCAATCGGTGGTCTTTTTGGTGGAACATATGCACTTTTTTCTGAAACTCTAACTCGTTTTGGAATAAAGACTCACTTTTTTGATGTTGATGATTTTTTAGAAATTAAAGAGACAATAAATGACAACACAAAAATTATCTTTTTAGAGAGTGTTGGAAATCCAAATATGAGACTTCCAGATATTAAACGCATCGCTAAAATTGCAAATGACGCAGGTATTATTTTGGCTGTAGATAACACTATTACTCCTCTTAGCATCTCTCCATTAGAGCTTGGCGCAGATATCAGCATCTATTCAACCACAAAAATTATCTCTGGAAACTCTTCAGCTCTTGGCGGATGTGCAGTGTTTCGTGCTCTAAAAGAAGGCGATGATAAGCTAAAATCTCCAAGATACAGTTTTTTATCAAATTTTATAAAAGGTGCTGGAAAGATGGCACTATTTGCAAATGCTAAAAAAAGAGCCTTAAGAGATTTTGGAATGAGCGCCAATGCAAATGCAAGTTACCAAACGATGCTAGGACTAGAAACTCTACCTTTAAGACTATCTAGAATTACAAAAAGTGTAGAAGTGATAGCTTTAGCCCTTGATAAATCTGGTTTAAATATCAACCACCCGTGTATAAAATCACATCCACATAATGAGAGATATTTAAATGATTTTAAAAATGGTTGTGGAACACTATTTACGATAGACATGGGAAGTAAAGAAAAAGCATTTGAATTTTTAAATAAAACAAAACTTGCTACACTAACCGCAAATATTGGTGATAATAGAACCTTGGCTCTTCACATGGCATCTACAATTTACAGAGACTTTGATGATGAAATAAGAAAGTTTTTAGGAATTAGTGATGGACTGATTCGTGTCTCTATCGGTCTAGAAAATCCTAATGATATAATTAACGATTTTATTCAAGCTGCAAGGTAGTAGATAATGGCTACAAATACAGACTTAGAACTTTATGATGAAGTTAAAATAAAACATCCAAAAAAATACAAAGTCTTTCTTTTAAACGATGACTATACATCTATGGATTTTGTAGTAGATATATTAATGAGTATATTTCATAAAAGTTATGCACAAGCTGAACAAATCATGCTTGATATTCATAAAAAAGAGCGTGGTTTATGTGGTGTATATACTCATGAAATCGCTGAAACAAAGATTATGCAAGTGAGAAGAAAAGCTAAAGACAATGGTTTTCCACTAATGGCCATTATGGAGGAAGAGTAAAATGATAAGTACAAATTTAAATGATATATTTCAAAAATCTATTCTTTATGCAAAAGAATTAAGACATGAGTACTTAACAATAGAGCATGTATTTTACCTACTGTTAAGTTCCAAAGATGGAGCAGAAATAATCCAAACCTGTGGTGGCGATGTAGATAGTATGAAAAAGGCTCTGAATGAGTATATATTAAAAAATATAGACACACTTCCCCAAAACATAAAACAAGATCCTTATGAAAGTGTAGCTCTGTCTAGACTAATAGACAATATGATAAAACATATTCAAAGTGCTCAACAAGCAAGTGCAGATATAGGTGATTTATTGGCTGCTTTATATGATGAAGAAAATAGTTTTAGTTATATTCTTTTAAATGAATATCAGATTTCTAGACTTGGTATACTAGAGCTAATCTCTCATCGTGAACCAAACTCTGAATCTGAAGATAAAGAGTCTTTTCTTGATAAGTATTGTATAAACTTATTAAATAAAGCAAAAGAAGGAAAAATCGACCCTGTAATTGGAAGAGATAGTGAGATAAAAAGAGTTGTTCAAATTTTATGTAGACGTAAAAAAAACAACCCTATCTTAGTTGGTGAAGCTGGTGTTGGTAAAACTGCAATTGCCGAGGGTTTAGCACTAAATATCTCAAGTGGTAGTGTCCCTGATATTATAAAAGATGCAGAACTATTTGGACTAGACCTGAGTTCTCTTCTAGCTGGTACAAAATACAGAGGAGATTTTGAAAAGCGTTTGAAAGGTGTAATGGATGAGTTAAAGTCACATCCAAATGCTATATTATTTATAGATGAAATACATACTCTTATCGGTGCTGGAGCAACAAGCGGTACTATGGACGCAGCAAATCAGCTAAAACCAGCACTTGCATCTGGAGAGTTAAAGTGTATGGGTGCAACAACATTTGCAGAATATAGAAATGGTTTTGAAAAAGACAAGGCACTTAGCAGAAGATTTTCTAAAGTTGATATAAATGAGCCATCAGTAAAAACAAGTTATAAAATTTTAAAAGGTCTAAAAAGCAGATATGAAAAACATCATAATGTTACATATACGAATGAAGCTTTAAAAAATGCCGTTGAATTATCAAAAAGATATATTACTGATAGATTCTTACCTGATAAGGCCATAGATATTATAGATGAAACTGCAGCTTCGTTTCATTTAAAAAATTCTAAGAAAAGAAAAGTTACTGCTTATGATATTGAAAAAACAATTTCAGGAATTATTGGAATCTCAGGTTCTAAAGTTACAAAAGATGAAACTAATTCACTTATGAATCTAGAAAGTGATCTAAAACAAAAAGTTATAGGTCAAGATGCAGCAGTTTTAGAAGTAACAAAAGCTATTAAAATATCTAAAGCTGGACTTACTCCCTCAGACAAACCTATTGCCTCATTTTTGTTTTCTGGTCCAACTGGTGTAGGAAAAACAGAACTCGCTATTTCACTTAGTAAGGTACTTGGTGTCAATTTTGAAAGATTTGACATGAGTGAGTATATGGAGAAACATGCACTATCTCGATTAGTTGGAGCGCCTCCAGGTTATGTCGGTTTTGAGCAAGGGGGTCTTTTAACAGAAGCTATAAAAAAACATCCTTATACAGTTTTACTTCTTGATGAGATAGAAAAGGCACACCCAGATTTAGTAAATATTTTACTTCAGATTATGGATAGTGCCACTTTAACTGACAACAATGGTTATAAAGCAAATTTTCAAAATGTTATTCTTATCATGACTTCAAATATTGGAGCAAGTGCAAGAAATGTTATGGGATTTAATAAAGATGAGAACATCTCGCAAAATGAAGAGTTAAAATCTTTTTTCACTCCTGAGTTTAGAAATAGACTAGATGCAATAGTAGACTTTGGTCAACTTAGTATTGATACGGTCAAAGATATAGTCCTTAAGTTTATTGATGAGCTTAATCTAGAACTTAAAAAGAAAAAAATAACTGTAACAATATCTCAAAAGGCTAAAGATTATATCGCGGAGAGTGGTTATTCTAAAGAAATGGGTGCAAGACCATTAAAAAGATATATTCAAGATAATATTACAAATAAACTTAGTGAAGAGATACTATTTGGTAAGTTAAAAAATGGTGGTAAGGTTGAAGTCGGATTTAATAAAAAACTCATTCTTAGGTTTAAGCAACTAAATGATTCCACAGCTAAATAAGTATGAACTAAAATTTCCTGATGTATCCAAAGCTAACGCTGATGGAATTTTAGCTTGGGGAGGAGACTTAAGTCCTTCTAGACTAATTCATGCATATGAAAATGGAATATTTCCATGGTTTAGTAATGGAGACCCTATTATCTGGTGGTCACCTAATCCAAGACTTATAATGGAACTAGATGATTTTAAAATAAGTAAGTCACTTAAAAAAAGCATGAAAAAATTTACATACAAGTTTGATAGTAACTTTGAAGAAGTGATGAATAGATGCTCTACAGTACAAAGGAATGATCAAGCAGGTACTTGGATTAGTGAAGAGATTATAGAAGCATATACAACACTACACGGGATGGGAATTGCACATTCCATTGAAAGTTATTATAATGATGAGCTAGTAGGTGGATTATATGGAATTGTCATAGGTAAATTATTTTGTGGTGAATCAATGTTTGCACAAGTAAGTGACGCTTCTAAATCTGCTTATGCCGTTTTAATAAAACACTTAAAAGAGTGGGGATATGACTTTATAGATTGTCAGGTTCCAACAAATCATTTAAAGAGTTTAGGTGCTAAAGAAGTTACAAGAGAATATTTTATAAAAAGACTAAAAACAGTAAACATGGAAAAAATAAATAATAACTGGGAAGTCAATAAAGTAGTAAATAGAAGTATATATTAGAGTAAAGTCATGTTTTATACTAAAAGATAGTTAATAATAAATTGAGATGTAATGATTGATTG
>NZ_JADGFC010000133.1 GCF_016744025.1 Sulfurimonas sp. | reverse complement strand
TAAATACTGAGTTAGCTAAAGCAAGTGCATGCTGTTCAAAGATATGCTCATCTTCTCCTAACTCTTTATTGAAATGACCCTTTTCGATACCTTCTTTTATTCGTAATTTTTATCTTTATAGTAGTTATATATAGAAGAAGAAGATTTTAAAAAGCGTATACTTTCTTTTGCTAAAACATCTTCATAATCATTTAATATATCATTTATATGATCAGAAATATATTCATCAACCTCTTTACTTAATTTACTCGTAGATTCAAGTAAATATTCATCTAATTCTGCAAACACATCTTCTTTATCTTCGAATGTCTCATTAGTTAAAAGTTTTGTTATTGTAGATGTTCTATATTCTTTTACATCGCCACACAATTGTTCAGCACTAGTTTTTAATATTTCAATTCTTTTGTCAGCTTTTATTGTTTCATTTATCAGCTTGTAATCGTAGCTAAAGTCTAGTGAATTTTTTTCATCATCGAAATTCATATCTATTTGAAAAGTGCCAAAATCAAAATAGGAGCTGTTATCTACCTTAATACTAAATCTATCGTCTTTCAATGTGAAATTGGGGTAGACTAGATAAGACATAGTCTTATATTCATCTTTTTTCACTAATGAAGAGTCAAATTTTAATTTTAAATAATCACTTGGCTTTATATCACCAAAGGTATATACATTCTTCCACTTTGTGTCAATTACTATTTTGACATTCTCTTCGTCGTTAACTAGCAAATAATCTGGTTTTGAACTTTTGTCTACTATCTTCTCATTCACAGATACTAATTGATACTTTGTTGTTGTTTCCCCACCATTTTTATCAAATAAAACTTTTATTTCTTCTTTCTTTGCATAATCTTTTAATATATCGTAAACATACCATTCATAAAATAATATAGGATCTATAAAAAATGATGTAGTTGTCAAGTCATATCTATTATCAACTAGCAATTTTTTTTCTTGATACATCTGTTCAAAACCAAACAATGATTTTATATCAACTAATAATTTCTTTGTTTCATTATTTGAGCTAAAAGCTTTAAATAGGGATACTAAGTGATTCTGTAATTAAATAGCTATAGTAATGTCCATAAGTGCTTTTGCTTAGAGTGCTTGTGTTATTACTTTCCATTGATTGCAATAACGTTAATAAAAAAATTGGATATGCAGGAACTATATTGTATCCCAATGTAGTAGTAATAGCTTTTGCTTTTTCTTCTATAATATTGTGAATTTCTTCATTGGTTAAACGCTCTTCTTGTCCTAATAGTATCCACTGCTTAATTAACTTATCTCTTATTTTATGACCAAATGGCTTTATTCTATATTTTGAATAATCAAGTATAGATTTAGCAAAGTATTCATCGTTAAAAGCCTCTAGTTCTAAACTTTCATGCGCAAAAATTATTATATTTTCATGTAGTTTATTTAAATTGTCGACAAATATACTTCTGTGTTCATTATTGAAATTTATTTCATTAAAGTCATCCACCATTATTAATATGTTTTTTTTATCTTCTTGTCTAAAATTATCTAAATCTTGTGAACTGTATTGTTTTTTAAAAGCCCTTTCTATTGCTTTTTGTATTCTTTCCATAGAATAATCTTGTGTTTTTATTATTTTTCCCGAAAGCATTATTGGAATTTTGCCATTTTCTTTATGAGCAATTTGCAGCATTTGAGCTAGAGATGTTTTACCAGATGTTTCAGCACCAAAGATAACTGTTCTGTTTATATTTTCAAAATTCTTAAATTGAGAAGCATTATGTGAAATGACAATATCAGTTTCATCTAAGTTCATTAAGTTTTGATAAATAAAAATATCATCTAGTTGTAAATCTAATTTTTCTGGATGTGATAATTGAATACCAGCATCATTAATTTTTAAACTATATTCTTCATCCATTGCGAAATGTTTGATACATGTATTAAATTCAATGCTATTGTCGTTTTCAGATTCAATATATTTAGTGGTATCTTTATCCCAATTAAAATCAAAAATTGTTTCTTTTCCGCTTTGTATATTGATCTCTATTAATTTAAAGCTGCTCTCATCTGGATTTCTAGTTTGTAAAGCAGGAGAATGAATATATTGCGTGTCTTTACTTTTGCTATCATGCTCTTGATATTCATTAGCAGAATGTTCATGACCACTTAGAACAATGTTTGAAGATACATTGATTAACTCTTTTAAATTTTAGACTGCTCTTCATTTCTTTGAGACATCCATGATAAATTGTAAACATTAAAGGAGATACTATGTTGCCCTAATAAAAAGTCATATCTTTTAAAGATATTACTAGATAATTGTTTATTTATAGATTTTTTATTTTCAAGTATTTCTCTAAAATCAAAAAAATCCTGTTGAATACTGGTGCAAGATTCTATTGTCTCATTATCAATCTCCTTTATATCCAGAGTTCCATTATTAAGTGATTTGATTGAAAGTTTTCTTAGAGTGGGGGTTTTATCAAAATTACAATCATGATTCCCTGGTGCAATTATAAATTCAATTTTCAAAGAATTATTATATGAAATCAATGTATCCTTTAAATTAGAAAGTAGATTTAGAGCAGCTTCATATTCGCTTTCCTTTCCACTATTTGCTATATCACCCGTCAAAACAATAAATAAGTACTTGGCACTTAATATTTTGTTTTTAATTGCATCTTTAATTGCGTCTTTTTTTTCAAATATAGAATCGCTTAGTTTTTTAATGTGGATATCGCTTAAGTGTAGAATAGATATTTTTATTATGCCTCTTTATAAAATGTTAAGAATAATTCTACAATGTTACACTTAATTTTCAACTATCTATCATAAAATATTGGTTTCGTAATCTTGTTTAAATGCTTATAGATGTCCATAATCTCTATTCACGGTGATAGAAGCTGGGAGTTATTCACGAGAATGCAGTAATGATGTGTTAGTAAGAGTTCTAAACATCATGCTTTTGCTAAACATTACGTAATTATAAAAACGAACTAACCTAATAATTAAATACATATTATTGCTTTATAGTAATCCTTGACTTAAATATAAAAACAATATAAAATACTTTTAATCAAATTATCAAGGCTAGAGAGTGAATAAATCCATACTTAGACAAGCGTTAAAGTTTAAAGACAATAATCCTTTTCATAGTCAAATAGAAAAATTATATAGTCTTGCTCTTGAATACCAGAAAAATGAAGAATGCTATTTTATAAAATCAAAATACAGACAAAAAGCAGAGATATTGGATTATGAAATGTTTTTCAAGTTTATTAGCGAAGAACTGCTGAGTGGTAAAAAAGTATTAGGCTTTGAAGATATAGAAAATATTATTAAAGCAACTACAAGAAAAGAAAATATTCAAGCTACAGGGAATAGTAAGTCAAACTATATAAGAGTATTTGACAAAGTCATTATATATCAAATTGGTAATAATTCTCCATCTCTCCATAAGAATATTCATGAAATAGAGCCTATAAGCAAGATATTGGCAGTTGAGAACGGTGAAACATTCTTAAATATATATTTGATTATGTCCAAGTTTGGATTTAATGAATTTGTTTATCTAGGCGGATTTACCAACACATTAACGAGAGAGTTTCTAGTTGACAAAGATGTAGTGTTCTTTTTGGACTACGACATAGAGGCTATACGAATTTATGATAGCTTTAAGTGCAAAAAAAAATCATTCTTTAAACATCCAAATATTGAAAAGTACTTTAATAATAAAAAAATACGAAATACGGAACTATATTTAGAGCAGAGAGATAAACTTCCTGAACAACATAGCGAACTTCAGTGGCTTATTGACTTGATTGAAGATAGTAGTGCTGTAATTGAACAGGAGATAATAGAATATGAAGCATATTGAACTAATAGAGCTTATTTACAAGCACAGAGATCTTATTGATGATGCTTTTAAGGGTGAGAAGATTAAGCATCTACCTAGTGAGTTGATTGATGATGTAGCTGTGTTTCAGAAGGTCGCTAAACAATATGAATTAAGTGATAGCTATACGCAGTTTGCTAATGCTATGTTAAAGCGAGTAGATGCAAATTATACTTTTGGTGACTACAACGAAGAGATAAAGCTACTTATGAAACGAAAGAGTGATTTTCTTATTTCTGGCGAGAAAGAAATTCTTCAGAGAATTAAGGAATTAGTAAGAATTCTATATAAAAAAATAGAGCAAAGAGATATACTTATTAACGCTAGAGTAAATGATATTGTAAATGATAATGAGCTGAGTATTGAACTAATTATTAAAGATGCTAGAGATGTTAACGAAAGAATTGAAGAGCTTATTGAAGCACATGCCGAGAATATAAAAGTATTAGGAAAAGAGCTTAGAGGGTTAGATGAAGAGTTAGATGAGATGCTAGTTGACATAGGATTAGATATGCTGCCTTTTTCTGAAAATATCCACTTGTATATTAAAAGATTAAGTGACTTTATCTTGAGAACTGAGAAAAGAAAACTGCAAAATAAAAAAATATCCTCTCTGTTTAATAAAATATCAAAAGAGGCAGACTATGAGTTGAAGGCGCTCCTGTTGAGTAATCATCAAATATACATGCACACTGTAAAAGAGAGGAAAACTGGACTTGTTAAACATGTTCCTAGTAAAATGGAACTCAAAAAGACATCCTTTCTTAATTTGCTTTCCTGTACATTAAAAATTAAAAAAACCGAGAGAAGAGCTATAGTGGATAGACCCTATCAAGTTTCCAAAACATCGGAGCTAAAAGCAATAAGATTGGAATTGATCCAACAGGATGCATTAAGAGATAAACCTCAAGATCTCTATAGTTATATTTTAGGACATGCAGAGCTTGATAAGTTTAAAGAGGACAAATTAGATAAAAGTTATGCATTTAAAGTGTATTTGACAGTGGTACAAAATAATAGAGAAAATATTGTTTTAATGGATGAAAAATACAATAATAACAACATAAAGGTTGCAAAATGGATATAGCAAAAGTATTTGAAACTCTTTCAGAAGGAAAGATAATATCTGCAAACTCCTCACAACACAGCGACATTGCAAATATGCTACTTACAGATAGTTTTTTTGATGAAGTGAATGAACTCGTAAATCAAATTGGATATAGACTTAATAAAGAAGGCGGATATTTTTATATTTCCAAAAAAAAGAAACTCACAGCTCAGGAACAGCAAGCTTTTTTAAGCAAAAACAGAGATTTGATTGTTGCGATTGCTTTTTTGAGACACTTGTACCCTAGAATTGACAGAGGAAGCACTGTTTCTTTTGTTGATACTGTTGTTACATATGGAAATGCAAAAAGAGATGACAGCAGTATAAAAGACAAGCTTACTTACTTCTCATGGATAAGAAACAAAGACGATGAAAAAGGAATGATGGAGCAGCTTTTTAAACACCTTGAAGATAGAAACGTCATTGAAAAAGTGCAAAATAGCAACACAGATAAGTATAAAGTGCTTGATTCAATAAATTATTATCTATCTATCGTTGATTCAATTGAGACAGGAGAAGAATAGATGCTAAAAAGAATGATACTTATTAATTCTGCAAATTTCCAATTTGCAGATATTGACCTCTCTAAAGAAGTGTTTTTTGTAGGAGATAATGCAAGTGGCAAGACCACAACAACTAGAGCTTTGCATTTTCTTTATAATGGTGATGGAAAAAATCTTGGTATCCCCAGCGGTAAAGATAGTTTCTCTAGACATTATTTCCCACACGATGATTCTTATATAATTTATGTGTTTGAAACTTTTTTCATTTTTACATACAAGCGAAACGATACTATTAAAAGATGGTTCAGCAAACAAGAGTTTGATATTAATAACGTAGTAAAAAACCGTAAACTACTTAGCTTTAAAGATATTGAAGATTATATTAAAAGTGCCTCTTTAAAAATTAAGCCACAAAATATTGAAGAATACACAGCTATCCTTTATGGTAGCTATAAAAAGAAAAAAGAAAAATATCTTGATTTTGCAATTGCAGAGATTGATAATCATGAGATATTTATAGATGTGTTTAATATGATATTTAATATTGATAAGGCAATAGTTACAGCAAGCGATATTAAAAAAGCGATACAAAAATCACTAGACCAAAAAGATGAAGTGCTCAACATAAACTATGATGATTTTATACAAAAGCTCAATAAATTTTCAAGATCGTATCATTTTTTCAAAATATTTGATAGCAGTAGATTAGTCTTAGCAAATGCTCTATCTCATAGAGATGAACTTATCTCAATGGAAAGAGATATGGATGTAAAACGTAAAGCTATTAACTACAGACACCAATTAGAAATCGAAGAGATGAACCAACAAAAGATTGTGTTAAGTGAAATTGCAGATAAGCTATGGGGATATAAAGACAAAACTAAGAGCTTTGAGTTTTATTATGAAGCGTTTGACACGAGAGTGTCTTATGCTATTAGAAAACTTTCAATAGATGTTATTAAACTGGAAAACTTAAAAGAAAAGTTTGACCCTCTTGATGTAGAAGAGAATACACTACTGGCAAGTAAATATGATGGAATAAATAAAGAGCTTGATAATAAAAAATATAGTTTTCAAAAGCTTAAAGAGAAGCAGACATCAGCTCAAAAAGAGCTTGAAAATCAAATTGAGCAAATTGAGTTTAAAATTAAAACAACTATTCCTAATCAAGCAAAACAAGCTTTCTACAACTTGAGTGAGCTTGAAAACTCAAGCCATGAGAATGAAGCTTTGGAAATAGATGCAGAGTATGAGAAATTTGAAGATGAGTTAAAAGGTAA
>NZ_JADGFC010000132.1 GCF_016744025.1 Sulfurimonas sp. | reverse complement strand
ATTTCTTTAATAGTAAAATATTAACTATTAATAAAAGTCTATATCATTGGGATTAATAATAGTAAATTAAATAGTTAATACCTAGTTTATGAATAATACTTTTTTATTCATTTTTATTTTCCTTTTAATTAATTAGATAAATTTTATCTATTGTATATTCGTAGTTAAATCCAACAGACCTTACTTGTGTCAATACTTACATTAATATTATCACCTGGTAAAAGTAATGATCTTTGCATCTTGTTTCGATCTAGTTTAGTGTTAAAACAAACTCCACCAACTGTAAACTCAACTAGTAGATTCTCGTCAGTTTGTTGTTGATGAATTGATGAAACAGTAGCTTCAAGAGTAGACTCATTATTTAAATCATCTTTATTTTGTCTATCTATAACTATATAATCAGAATTAATCATCATAACAGAGTCTCTTTTTTTATCTTGAGTATTTGGTATCAAGAGTTTTTGACCATCTATAAATTCTTTTACAAGATTGCCACAATTTGATTTTTTCCATGGAGCAAATAAAAGATTTATACTTCCACTTTCTACTAATTCACCTTGAAAAAGAGCTACTCTTCTGTCACATATATGATTTAACCAGTTATGATCATGACTTGAGATTAATATTGTTGTATTGTATTTTTGCTTAGCTAAAAGTATTGCTTCTTTTATAAGCTGAGCTGAGTTTGTATCCACACCAGAAGTTGGTTCATCTAAAATTAAAACCTTTGGTTTTAAAATAAGTCTAGCTGCAAGTGCAACTCTTTGGGCCTCTCCGCCTGAGAGTTGAGACCATTTTCTATTTGAAAATGAGCTATCTAAACCAACTAGGTTTAACGCCTCTTGTACTTGTTCATCCAATTCTTTTGTTTCTTTTCTTATCTTAAGTCCATAGATTATATTCTCATATACTGTACGTTTTAAAAGATAAGGATTTTGTGGAACAATAACAACACTATGTCTTATCTCTGAAGTTCTAGAATCAGATCTTTCTCCATTATAATAAATATTTCCAAGAGTAGGTTTATTTATAAAAGATAAAAGTGAAAAGAGTGTTGATTTTCCACTTCCATTTGGTCCAAAGAAACCAATAATTTGATTATCTTGAAGTGTTAACTCTTTGATAGACAATACTTTTTTACCGTCATAATGTTGTTCTACATTTTCAAGCTTATATAAATCACTCATTGAGTCCATCTCCTTTTTAACATCGATAATGCAATATTTACAATAAGTGCAACCGTAAATAAAACTAAACCAAGTGCAATACCTGTTATAAATTCTCCCTTACCAGTTTCAAGGGCAATGGCAGTTGTAACTGTTCTAGTGTGATATTTAATATTACCACCAACCATCATTGAAATTCCAATTTCGGTTATAATCCTTCCATAAGCAGTCATAGCTGCAGTCATAATACCAAATCGTGCTTCTACAAGTGTAGAGACTAATATTTGATGTGAGTGAGCGCCTAAACCTTTTAGTGAAGTATAAAGTCTCTTATCAACAGATTCAACTTGTGATGCTGTTAAGGCTATAATAATAGGCAGAGCTAAAACTATCTGTCCTATTATTATCGCTTTTTGAGAAAAAAGTAAATCAAAATCTCCAAATGGTCCAGCTTGTGAAAGCATTGTATATGCAATCAATCCAATCACAACTGTCGGAAGTGCTAATAATGTATCAACCATAGTTCGCACTATGGTTTTGCCTGGAAATTGGTAGTAACCAAGGGCAAATCCAAGAGGCAAACCAAGCAAAAGACTAATCATTAAAGACCATGAAGAAACTGTAAGAGTCGTACTTATGGCAGAATATACACTAGCATTTCCTGACACAAGTAGCTCTATTGCTTGATGAAACCCATCAGTAAATAGATTCATCTATAAATTTACTTTTTTTATCATTATCTCTATTTTTACCTATTTAGCGTTAGGAATAAAAAGAGCTTGACCTAGTAGTCTAAAATCAGCAATTACTTTTTGTGTTTTAGAATCAGTAATCCAATTAATGAAAATCTTCGCTGCTTTAGGATTAGCTTTAGAACATTTTTCTTGGTTGATTGTAATTACACTATATTGGTTAAATAAGCTTTTATCACCTTCAACAATAACTTTCATAGTGTTTTTGTCAGCTTTTTGAGACATATACTTAATCCAAGTACCTCTATCTGTCATTGTATATCCACTTTTTTCTGAAGCCATGTTAATTGTTCTAAGCATACCTTGACCAGTTTGAACATACCATTTTGCAGTATCAGGAGTTGCAACTTTTGCAGTTTTCCATAATGAAATCTCTTTTTTATTAGTACCTGAGTTATCACCACGACTAAAGAAGTTAGATTTGTTATCTCTGATTTTTGCTAAAGCAGCACTTGGAGTCATACCATTTACATGAGCAGGATCTGATTTTGGTCCAACTATTACAAAATCATTGTACATTACTTGTTGTCTATCAACACCATAACCAGTACTAACAAACTTTTTCTCAGATGCAGGTGCATGAACAAAAAGAATATCAACATCACAATTCATACCCATTTTAAGAGCTTTTCCAGTACCAGTTGCTACCCACTTAATATCAGTACCTGTTTCTTTTTCAAAAATTGGTTTTAGGTAGTCTAATAAACCTGTGTTATCTGTGCTTGTAGTTGTTGCCATCATTAAAGAATCGCTTGCTTGGATTGAAGTACTAAGGGCTAATGCCGCTACTAGTAAAGTTAATTTATTTGATTTCATTTTTTTCCTTTAATATTATGCAATTTTTGCATATTTACATTCTTGTCTATTTAAATATCTCATCTAAAGATGAGATATCAACACTAAATTAATTGAAGATATTTGTTTGATTTTGTAAATATGAACAATTAAACTTAATCACTTTAACTCTTTCTTGCTCCGAGATTGAAGCTTTCGCCTCATCTGTAACAAGAATACAATTACTATCATGTAAGACTGTAATCATCCCTGACCCATATTTATTATTCTGAGTTACTTCGTATCCTCCATTTTTATAAAGTCCAAGTACAACATTTACTCTCCCTGGTTTTGTTTTAAAGCTTTTGATATTTGTAGCGACATCTATATCATGATAGATTGCTAATGAACCTTGCATCTTATGCAAGACCGGTAGTGAAAATAGATGCATATTAACCATTGCAGTTAAAGGATTTCCTGGTAAACACATAACAAAAGTCTTTTGCATCTTACCCATCATAATAGGACGACCTGGTTTTATGTTTACACCATGAAATGCTATTTCTAAACCATTATTTAAAAAAGCTTCTGCCATAAAGTCTGCATCTCCCATAGAGATACCACCAGTAGTAATAATTACATCGTAACTTTTAAGACCCTCAACAAACTTTATAGATTTTTCTAAAGAATCTGGCACAAGACCAGTATAAGTAGCTGCAAAACCTTTTTCTTTTAAAAGTGAAATAATTGCATAAGAGTTACAATTGTAAATCTCATCTTCACTAGCACTTTCCCATGGCTCTTTTAACTCGTTTCCTGTAGATACTACAGCAATATTAAGCTTCTTGTATAGTGAGAGCATAGTTATGCCTTGAGAGGCTAATATAGCAAGCATTGCCGATGTAACAACTTCACCTTTTTTGAACAAGATGCCTTGAAGTGCTTTTTCTTCACCTTTAAATCTTAAACATGAGTTCTTCTTTACATCTTCTTTGATAGTAACTTCATTATTTTCATAGTCTATTACATCTTCTATTGGGATGATTGTGTCTGCGTCATAAGGAACCTTAGCTCCTGTCATTATTTTATAACACTCATTTTCTTTTAGAGATGCTTCATGACTTTCACCAGCCAAGATTATTTTTGTAACTTTTAGTCTTTTACCTGCATCTGAGGCTTTAATAGCAAAACCATCCATCGCAGAGTTGTTAAAAGAGGGTAGGTTCTTAATACAAAAAATATCTTTACCTAAAACTCTTCCAATAGCATCTTGTATATGAGTTGTTTCTTGTATCTGAGTTGACTCTGCAATATCCAGTGACAAAGAAACAGCATCTTTAAAATCTAAATATTTATGCATGTAAGGCCTTTATTTGTCTATATGATTTTCCTATTTTAGATACTAAGTAGAGTATTTCATCACTGTTTAAATCTTTATTAAAAGACAGAGAAAGGAATTGTCTACTTTGCAACTCTGTATATCCCATAGCTTGAATAACTCTAGATGGACGTGAAAGACCAAGTGAGCATCCTTCTCCATTTGTAACAAAAATATTGTCTAAACTTAAGTTTCTAATGACTTGTCTTGCTTTTATGTCTTTAAGTCCAAAGTGAAGAACATTATCTAGTGTTGCATCTGCATCTACAAAGAAGAGTAGGTCGTCTTTTATAGTCTCTTTTAAAACTTTTATAAATTCATTTTTACAAGAGATAGCAGTTATCTCTTTACTCACTGCATCTGAGATTAGTTTTAAACCAATAGTGTCCACATTAGCAAGGTTTTGCTCTTGAAATATATCATTATGAAGAAGTACTGAGTGTGTAAAATAACCACTAAGTTTGTATGCGTCAAAATAAATAATATCACAATTACTAGCATCTAAGTTCGCTGATATATTTGCTATAACAGTTCCTTTAAAACTCTCTTTAACCTTTTTTAAATCAACTTTTACAAAAGTATCTATGATGTATGGTGATAAAAATAGATATTCTTCTTTAAGTGATTCAATTGCTTTATAGTTTATAATTGCATTTTTTGAAATATCAATATATGTCACACTAAAACCAAGTGATTCATAAAGCTTTGCTGCTTGAACAACTGCTTCACTCTCACCAAGACTCACTGCGATATTTACTTTTAACTCAAGCATTAAACCTAAAAAACCTTCTTTTGAAAAAGAAAAAGAGTGAAGAGATGAAAAGTTGAATTTTGATGTAAAGCTTTTGCTTAACTTTTCAAACTCTTCATTAGTGCTCAAAGTTTCAATACTTAACTCTTTTGATACACAAACATCACTTGTTTGTGGATAATTAAGATAATTTAGTTTATACATTTTGATCCTCTTTTGCACAATTGATTACATCTCCGTCTGCTTTAAAAATCTCTTCAAATCTTTTAGTCGAAAAATCTCTAACTTCTTGTTCTAATTGTTTATATTTTGTTATAAGTTCTTTGGCTTTAGGTGTTAGTGAAGTTCCCCCGGAATCTCTTCCTTTTTTAACTACAACTAAATCATCTTCAATATACTCTTGAAGTATTTTGATATGTGTCCAAGCCTTTTTATAGTTCATCCCCACTCTCTTAGAAGCTTCAGATATAGAACCAGTTTCATCGATGAGTTCTAAGATTTGAGTCTTACCTCCACCAAAGATTAGATTTTCATTGGTATCTTCTAACCAAGTTTTAACTTTTACTACCATGATGAATCCTTGTTCTAAAACATCCAAGTTGACAATATATAACTTCGATGTCACTTTTTTTAGTAGTAGAACCAACTTTGTTCAAAGAAAATTCTTTAGCTACCTCCCAGGCAGCACTACAATCTACTCTTTTTTCACTATCAGCCTGAGATGATAGTTTTTCATATATATCATCTCTTGCATCTGTGAATTTTTTACTACCAAATACACCAAGCTCACAATTGTCGATTTTGAGACTATACTTTTTAGTAATCTCGGCAATTTCACTTGGGTCTATCTTTAATTCTTTAGCTAATTTAAAGGCATCTAGACAATTGATTTTTCCATCATCATTTAGATATTTCTTTAAAATTTGCTCAGTATTAGTCATGAACTCTTCCGCTATGCGTATAGATATTCATTTTTCTTCCTCTAGCAAAACCAATAAGAGTTGTTCCATGTGTATTTGCTGTTTGTACTCCAAGATATGTAGGAGCAGTTCTAGATACAATAATAGGAATTCTATGCATAACAGCTTTAACAACCATTTCAGAACTTAATCTTCCACTAACAAATAAAACTGCTTTATCAGTGTTAAGTCCATCTATCTTACACTTTCCAACAACCTTATCAATTGCATTGTGTCTACCGATATCTTCTGCTGTTATTATTGTTTCATCTTCTAAGAACAGCATTGCTTTATGTACACAACCTGTAAGTTTATATAGTTCGCTATCAGCGTAGAATTTTTTAACTTCATCGCTTATGACCTTTGGGCTAATCACAAAATTAGTTTGGTTAAATTGGATTTCAAGATTCCCGGCAACATTACCGGTAACTCCACCACCACAACCACTTACTAGAGTTTTTTCTTTATATAGGTTTTGTAGGGAGTCAGTATCAACTGCTGCTTTGATATCTACTCTTAAACCATCTTCGCTTAGTTTCATCTCTTTAACATCACTAATATCAGTGATTACATTTTCGCTCATTAAAAAACCAATTGTATGAGCTTCTTGATCTTTTGGTATACACATCATAGAGATAATTTTTTCGCCATTGAGGTAAACAGTTAGTCTTGCTTCTTCAATAGTTACATCTTCTACTTCTATAGTTTCATCACCATTTACTCTGTCAATGATGATTTTTTTCAAGTATTTACTATTGGACATTCTTGTACCTCTTCTTAACTATGCATAATTGGCATATTTTATCTTATTTTAACTTACAAATATGCAAAAACCGCACATTTATAACATTTAAAAAAAGAACACTCCACTATAAAAGGGGAGTGTTCTAATCAACCTGTAAAGTTTTGTTAAACTTCACCTTTTTCTTTTAACTCTCTATAAAAAGAACTGTGAAGTACTTCAACTTCTTCTTCTTCTTTATAACCAGTTATTATACTGTGAACAGCGCCTTTAATTGCAAAAACAGCCATGTAAATATGAACAAAGAAAAGAGCTAAAATACCCAATCCTATAATATTATGAACAATAGCACTTGCTCTTAAAAAG
>NZ_JADGFC010000008.1:36336-47569 GCF_016744025.1 Sulfurimonas sp. | reverse complement strand
AGGTTTGAGTAAAAGCTTGAAGTTAAATTTAGTAGATTATTATTTGGTCAATTATCAAAAAAAGCGAGTTTTTAAACCCCCGTTTTTTTAATTAAGTCTCAAAACATAACTAACAACACCCTTTAAATCCTCCATTTTGCCAGCATTAACGCTGGCAATTGATGTTAAAAATCCAACTCACTACCATTTTAGCCACTCTTGTGTCTCCAAATAATTTGGCATTAATTGAGCAACCTTGCCGCCTTTTTTATATGAGGGAGTTAGAATCTTATATACTCTTTATATAAAAGTTAATTCTGGAGTGAGGAGGGAGAAAGAGACTGTAGTTGGGGCTAAAAAATCGCCCAAAAATTGGGCAGACCTCCCCTGTTACGTTTCTAATATAGATTAAAATATATGTTATAGTTCCGTCGTTTCGATCGATCGGTCGGTCTATCAGTCTCTTCGCCTTTTTCATGCTCAGCGTGAGTATACCATCAGCTGTCGGTTGTGCTGTACAGCTTGTTCCATGTCTATATGTGATAGTTTAAGATTTAGGTCAGTATAAGAAGGTGTAGAGAGCATAGTATCTACCACAGCGCCCAACTATAACCAAGTACCTCTTGCTTATATATATCTGCATGTAGTCGATCTCCTGTTTTGTTTCCATGTAAGAGCCAGCCGCAACTGCATCAATTTCTACTTTTTTTTCAATAATTGGGTACTGCTTTGATTACTTTAACTATGATAGCTTACAAACAGAATATTTACTTCACCAGACGCTTGATGATACGCCTTTCATTTTTATTTTAACAGTGTGATTTGATTGAGAGAGGAAACAGGTACCAAGTGCCCCAGTTGAATTACTCAACGGGAAGCCGAGAGGCTCTCCACAACTTAAAATGTTGCTTGGGAATGCGAAAACACTTGGTACCCCGTTGAATAATTTGAACAGGGTAATTATATAAAAAAGTCGTGGCTGGAATGCTGTATCCATATGGAGTAAATATTGAGTATGCATGAATACACTAGAAAGAACTTGGCAGAAGTTGACGCTAGTAAAAAATAAGATAGTGTGTTTTAAACTTAAATGAGTTGATTTTTTTTTGAAGATTTTGAGAGGTTTTTTGTGTTTGGTGACTAATAGGTGACTAAAGTAGTTTTTTCTGAAACTTAAAGAGGCTTATAAAGCTCGTAGTTTACGATGTTTTGAGTGATTTTTTATTGTGTGTGGTGCGGATAAGAGGACTTGAACCTCCACGAGTTACCTCACCAGAACCTCATTCTGGCGTGTCTACCAATTCCACCATATCCGCATATAGAAATAGAGTTAAATTTCAATGTTATATATGTGTTGTATATCTGTTGTACACAACTAAATAACATAAAAATAGAGCCTCTTTAAAACCCTATATTAAGGACTTTAAAGAAACTTAGTTGTTAGGGATTTGAACCCTCACACCGTTAGGCACAAGCCCCTCAAGCCTGCGTGTCTACCGTTCCACCACGATCGCATAAAAAATAGAAAAAAAAAGCCTAGCTCGTAAAAACGAACTAGGCCTGAGGTATACTTTGGTTTAGTCTAAGACTAACCTAAGTATGGGTTAGCGTAAAGTGCGATAAGAGCAATTACTAGTGCATAAATAACTTGTGCTTCAATCATTGCAAGAGCAATAAACATTGTAGTCATTAGTTTAGCACCTAAACCTGGGTTACGTGCAGTACCAGCAATTGTTGCAGCAGCAGTGTGACCCATACCGATAGCTCCACCAAGAGCAGCAAGACCAAGACCAAGACCAGCAGCGATCATTGAGTAAGCTTTAAGAGTTTGGTTAGCAACGTCACCGTCAGCAGCCATAGCAGCAGTAGCAAGAGCTAGCATTAAAAATAGAACTTTTTTCATAAATATTTCCTTAAAATTATTACAATATCTTTCGGATAGCGTAACGACATCGAAATGGCGCAACCTAAACATAAATGCCCAGATTTCCCTACTAAAAATTGATGAGCGAATTATACTCAATAAGTAATAAAAGTGAGTTTAAACAAAGTATTATGTAATCAATAAAAACAAACCTAAGAGTAAGATAATGCCTAAACTTGCATATTCCAAATATTTTTTTATATTTGTATTGTAGTTTGAAGTTTTTTTACGAATAGCAACGCTTATTAGCGCAGATATAAATATTACTGTACTCATTCCCAAACTCATAACAAACGCAGATAAAAATCCAGCATAGTAAAGTCCAAGTGAAAGTGAAAAGATAAAAATAGTTATTGTCCCAGGACATGGAATAATTCCAGCAGAAATTATGAGGGCCATATCCGTTGAGTTGTCATCTACCTTACATGAATTACAAGCACAAGTTTGAGCATGAGGATTTGCACTAAAGCTATACTTTGGTGTGTTTTGGATTATTTTATAAGCCTTGTATTTTTTATATAAAAGATAAAGAGCAATACTTATAATAACTAGTGCTGATATCTTTGTTGTGTAGTATATACTTTCATCTAAAAACTTAGCTAAGAATGTATCTACTACATAGTAAATTACTAGAGTTAGCAAAAAAGCTGAAAATGTATGAACAACTCCTATGGCTAATGATATAAAAAATGCTTTAGAGTATGAGCGATCATTTGATAAAAAGTAACTTCCAACAAGTGTTTTACCATGACCTGGTCCTAAAGCATGGATAGCTCCATATAAATATGCAAAGAATAATAAAAACATATAAGTTAAGGGATTTTTTTCATCCTTTATAGATTCAAAAAGAGACTTTATTTTATTTATACTTTTCTTTAGTAGATTTTCTTGCATAGATTCTGTTTTGATTTCTTCTACTTTTTTTACTTGTGTTACTTTTATTTTTTCTTCTACTTCCTTCACCTCTTTTTGTATAACATCTAATGGAGAGTAACTAAAGAACATAGATGCAGTAAAAAGATAAAGATTTGTTTCATGGTATAGCTCTTCTTTTGCATCTACAGTCACAGATGAAGTTATAAAGCTAAAAAATGACTCATCATCTTCATATAAAAAAGACAACATCATCTTCTCTTTTATCTCTAAATCTAAATATGAATCATATGTAAACACTAAAATATTTTCAATCACTTTAATATCAAAGTTTTTATACTCTGGTTTTATTGTTGTGCTTCTTGAATCTTCATAGTTTGCATATTGAACCTTTGTGAGCATATCTTTTGGAATAAGATAATCATTCATAGCTTGCAAAATAACATTTAATTCATTTTTATCTAGTTTATCATTTTGATTTTTATCATATTGTTTGAGCATTTCATCTGAATATAAATCAGAAAATTTCCATTTTACATGAATATTAGTAAGTTTCTTATCTTTTACTATTAAGTCTAAATTCACATGGGCAGTTGGAATCATAAGTGTACATGTTGCGCAAGCATATAGAAAAGTTTGAAGAACAAAGAAATACACAATAATTAATTTTTTCATTTTAATTTTGCTCCTATCATAAAAATTATCAGTGAAAAAGCAGATACAAGGATAATACATGCACCTGATGTAAGATTGAAACTATAGGATATCCACAACCCTATTATAGTAAAAAATGTTGCAATCAAGCCAGATGCAAGCATCATAGAGTAAAGTGAAGAAGATATACCTTGCGCAATATATATAGGAATAGTTAGTAAGGCTATAACTAAGATAAGCCCCACAACTTTAATGGCAATAACAACAGTAAGTGCTGATAAAACCAATATAAGAGTATAAAAAAACTTCACATTAATGCCACAAAGTGACGCATACTCACTATCATAAGATACAGCAAGAATATCTCGATACCAAAAATTGACTGCAAAACTTATAAGAATAAAAAGCCCACCCATATAATAGAGGTCTTCATTGTTTACTGCTAAGATTGAGCCAAATAGATAACTCATCATATCTACATTATAGCCAGGAGTTAAATCAACTAAAATAATCCCGATTGCCATTCCTACAGCCCATATAAGTCCAATGAAAATATCTATTTTTTCGCGTTGCTTAATTGTAATAAAAGCCATAAATAAAGCAGCAATAATTGCAAAAACTGTAGTTCCTAAGAAAATAGAAAATCCACCATATATAGCAATACCAATGCCACCATATGCTGCATGTGCAATTCCACCAGCTAAAAAAACCATTCTATTTACCACTATAAGTGAACCAATTACTCCTGATATAAAACTAACAAGTACTCCGGCTATAAGTGCGTTTTGCATAAATTCATAATTAATAGCTTCTAGCATCTATTCTTTCCTAGCATCTGTAAAAGTTCAACTTCACATATATGTCCATCCAAAGAAGTAAACTCTTTTTTCATAATACTTATATCATGATATGAAAGTTTTTTATTTACATGGGCTACCTTTGTTGCATACTCAAGGATGATAGATAAATCATGACTTATTACTATTATTGTCACCTCTTTGTTTAACTCTTTTAACAACTCATAAATTGCCTTTTGTCCATCTGCATCTATATTAGAAGTTGGTTCATCTAAAAGTAGAACTTTAGGTTTAGAGTATAGTGCTCTAGCAATCATAACTCTTTGACGTTGACCACCGGAGAGTGAACCTATTTTAGCATCTGCGAACTCCTCCATTCCAACTTGTTTTAGTATCTTTAGAGCATAATTCAATTCTTCTTTTTTATACCCAAAAAATGGCATTTTATGATTAGTGTTTCCCATCATTATTACTTCAATTGCTTTAATAGGAAAGTTTATATTTACATTTGTATTTTGAGGGACATAAGCAATCTCTTCAAGCTTAGAATCTAATGTTTGGTTTGAAAATTTTATAGAATCTTTATTCGCTTTATTAATACCTAATATTAATTTCATGAGTGTGCTTTTTCCACCACCATTTGGACCAATAATTACTAAAAAATCTTTGTCAAATATTTTTAAATTTATATCTTGTAAAACCAACTCTTTATCATAAGAAAAAGAGAGGTTATTAATATCTATAAGAGCTAAGTTTGAGTCTTTATTTATTTGCAATTGCTTTTGCCATATTTATTAAATTATCAGACCAGTTTGGGTTTAATGGAGATATTTTTCTCACAGAGACCTTGGCCTCTTTTGCTATTATTTTTGCACTTTTATCTGAAAACTCTGGTTGAGTAAAAATAACTTTTACATTTTCTTCAATTGCCTCATCTATAATCATAATCATCTCTTTAGGTTTTGGTTTTTTACCTTCAACCTCTACAGCGAACTGCACAAGATTATACTCATTTGCGAAGTATCCCCAAGATGGATGAAAGACCATAAATTTATCTTTAGCTTTGATATCTTTTAATACATCTCTTATCTTTGCATCTGTATTTTCAATTTCTTTTATAAAAGTTTCTAGATTAGATTTATAAAACTCTTTATTTTTAGGGTCAATCTCTACTAGAGTTTTGTAAATATTTTCAGCCATAATCTTTACATTTTTAGGAGATGTCCATGTGTGTGGATCAAGACCTTCATGCTCTTCATGTTCTTCCTCTTCGTGATTAGCTTCATCATCATCATGATGTTCTTCTTCATGATGATGATGTCCTCTCATAGCTATTGTTGTAATTCCTTCACTGATATTGACAACTTTAAGATTTTTATTTTGCGATTTAAATCTATCTAACCAAACATTTTCAAACTCTACATCAATAGAAAAATATATATCAGCATTTGATATAGAAATCATCTGAGATGGCTTTGGCTCATATGAATGAGGTGAATTTCCAGGTTTTACCATCAAAGTAATATCAACCATATCTTTTGCACAAAAGTCTCTTGAGGTAGTATGCTGACTATTACTATAGGCTTTGCATAAACTGTTATGCTAAATAAACTTAGCAACGTAAATAAAATCTTTTTCATCTTAAATATCCTTATTTAATTTACGAAATTGTACTTTTCTTGCTCTTAAATGCAACTTAGTCGCATTATAAGATTATCTAAAGATGCTAGATGCTAATATTCTGCCATGCAAATAAAAGAACTACTATCAGATAAAAAATTAAAATTAACAACAGCTAGAAAAGAGTTATTAGAAATATTTTCTACTGCTCATAAACCTCTTTCATATGAAGAGTTAAAAAGTGAGCTTAGTATGGATAAAGCCACATTTTATAGAAATATTTCTAGATTTGAGGATGAGTCCATTATTAATTGTTTTGAATCAAATGATAAAAAAAGATATTATGAAATTCAAAAGAAACCTCATTCTCATTTTATATGTAATCTTTGCAATAACATAGAGTGTATGAAGACAACTAATAATACATATATGGATGGTTATATAATTAAAGATGTAATCTATAAAGGAATTTGTAAAATATGCAACACATAGAAAAATCTAAAACTGCAAATTTACCTACTAAATATGGAAAATTTAGCATAAAAGTTTATAAACAAGATACTCAAGAACATCTTGTTCTAATGAGTGAAAACTTTGAAAAACTAAAAAATCCTTACGTTAGAATTCACTCGGAGTGTTTAACTGGTGATACTTTTGGTAGCCTAAAGTGTGATTGTCAAAATCAATTGAGTTTAGCTTTAAAATTTATGGCAAAAGAAGGTGGTTTGATAATTTATCATAGACAAGAAGGACGAAACATTGGTCTCTTAAACAAGGTAAATGCATATGTTCTTCAAGATAATGGTAGAGATACTATTGAGGCTAACTTAGAACTTGGATTTGGTGAAGATGATAGAGACTACTCAATCGTAAAAGAAATATTTGATGACTTAAAACTTAAAAATATAAAGTTAATCACAAACAATCCTCAAAAGATAGATTTTGTAAAAGATTTAGGGGTTAATATTACTAAAAGAATATCAGCAATAACTGCTGTTGGTGAGCATAATAAAGATTATCTAAATACTAAGAAAAATCAGATGGGACATCTTTTATAAGAGTGCCCATCATCTAAATCTTTAGGTAGTGCTTATGCACGACCTAAAGAAATTTTGTTGCCTTTAAATTCTAAAATCTCTACCATGATTTTATCACCTTCACTAACAACATCAGAAACTTTTTCTACTCTTTGATCTGATATCTTAGAAATGTGTAAAAGTCCATCTGTACCATCTGGTAGACCGATAAATGCACCAAAGTCTACTATTTTCTTAACAGTTCCTTCGTGCTTATCTCCAACTTGGTACTTAATCTTTTCAACTTTAGGTGCATTTGCAATACCCTCAATATGTTCTCTAGCTCCAGATACACCAGTTTTATTTTTACCAGTTACTTTTACTTTTCCATCTTTTTTATCTATGTCAATTGCAACTTCAAATTTCTCTATAATTTCACGGATAACTTTACCAGCTTGACCGATAACTTCACCGATTACACCTGGATCAATATGAAAAAAGTCTGTACTTGGAAGAACACCATCATTAAATTCTATCTTTTGCTCTGCATCTATCATAATATCAATAATATGACTTCTACCCTCTTTAGCTTGGTAAAGTGCCTCTTTTAGAATATCTAAAGAAATTCCACCTAGTTTGATATCCATCTGCATAGCAGTAATACCATCTTTTGAACCAGTTACTTTAAAGTCTATATCTCCATCATGATCTTCTAATCCCATAATATCTGAAAGAATCGCATACTTATCACCATCTGAAACCATACCCATAGCAATTCCAGCAACTGTATCACTTGTCTCTATATCAGCAGCTCTTAAAGCCATATAACCACCACAAACAGTAGCCATAGAAGATGAGCCATTTGATTCTAATATTTCAGAAACAAGACGAACAGTGTCACCGTTTAAATCAACAACTGGTTCCAATGCTCTTTTTGCTAAGTTACCATGACCTAATTCTCGTCTTTTTGTACCTAGTATAGGAGAAGCTTCACCAACACTAAAACCTGGAAAGTTATAATGAACCATAAAGTTTTCATTTTGAGTTCCACTATCTGTAAGAGACTCAAACATCTGTGCATCTTTTGGTCCACCCATAGTTAAAACAACTAAAGCCTGAGTTTGACCTCTTGTAAATAGACATGAAGAGTGAGCTTTTGGAAGAACATTAGTACTAATAGATATAGGTCTAACTTCTGTTAAAGCTCTACCATCAGCACGAACTCTTTCGTTTAATATTTGAGATCTAACTTGTTCTTTTTTTACTTTTTCAATTGCGTCTTTAAGTTCAAGTTCTACTTCAACATTTGCCCACTCTACTTTAGTAGTAATAATATTTTTTCTTAATTGTCTAAGAGCAGTTGAACGCTCTGATTTTGCCATTTGATTCATAGCAGATGCGATATCTGACATATGATTATCTCTTACATACTTAACCATCTCATCATTTATTGCATGAGCCTTACACTCTATTGCAACTGTTTCTTGTTTATGATCTGCAAATGCTTCTTCAAACTTAGCATTCGTAGCAAATAATGCTAATTGTGTTTTTTCAAAAACACTAATTAAATCATCTTCACAAATAGCATTAGATTTATGAACTAAAATACTTGGAGCACTAAGAGTAGGATCAATCATTGGATCAATAATAAAGTTTTCTTCTACTTGAACTTCATTAGAGCCAAATGAACGCATCTCAATCATAAGAAGCTCAGATTTAGTTCCTGAAAGGTAAAGGTCTAAAGTAGAATCTTTTAATTGTGTAAGTGTTGGATTTAAAACTAATTCTCCATCAACCTTAGCAGCTCTTACAGCAGATACAGAAGTGTTAATATCTATATTTGATGTGTAAAGCGCAGCAGAAGCCGCATTTAGAGCTAAAACTTGTAGATCTGAATCTGAGCCTGCACTAAAAACCATAATAGTTATTTGTGTCGGGTGTCCAAAACCTTTAGGAAAAAGTGGACGAAGAGAACGGTCAATAATACGAGATGTTAAAGTTTCAAAATCACTTGGTTTAGTTTCACGCTTAAAAAATCCACCAGGTATTTTGCCTGCTGCATATGATTTTTCAATATACTGAACTGTTAAAGGTAAAAAATCATCTTTAACTATTTCTGTTTCATCTATTACAACTGTTGCTAGTATTACACTATCGCCTGATTTCAACCATGCAGAACCATTTGCTTGCTTTGCTACATCACCAAATGAGTATTCTTCTACTCTATTTTCAAACTCTAAATTAACATCATATTTCATTTTTTTCTCCTAGGTATTTTTCTAATTTTTCTTCTTTGACTTCTTCTAGTTCTTCGTAATAAAGCGAAGTTTCTACGTAATCGTCTATATCATGAATGAAAAATATATCATCAGCAAATGGCTCTAGTAAATCTAGTGTATCACTAGGTAGAACCGCAACTGCAATATAGACTGCTTTTGGTTTCATTGCCAAAATTGTTTTTAAAGCAGTCATAAACTTAAGTCCTGTTTCACTTCCCTCATCTATTAAAAGCACTACTTCATCTTTCATAGAAGAAAAAGGTCTTCCCTTTCTATATTGATATATATAACATAAAATTTGTTCTTCATGCTTTCTATGAGCTTCACCATAAATATAATCGTATTTAATCCCAAAAGTACTTACTAACTGCTCATTTATAACTATTTCTTCTCTTTCACTTACTCTTGCAACTTCACACTCTTCATTGTTAGGAGCCATGATAGATTCTGAAAAAAGAAAATCCAAAGTGTTTGGAAGTTTTTTTCTCAACATATATGCAAGTTCAAGTCCCCCTTTTGAAACAGCCACCATCTTCCAAGACTCATCTTTGAGTCTTTGCATAGGTACAATATCAGCCAACTTATTAGCTACATCTTCTCTATTTTTAAGTATGTGTTTATATTTTTTCATTACATTAGAGTCCTTGCGTAGTCTCAGGTAATTCATATTCAAGCAGTGAATCATCACTACTTGAACTCATTAATGGTTTCAAGTTTATTGTAAAATATATATATCTATCATATGAAGAAGTCGTACCACTTGTGGTTGACGTAGGACTATTATTTTCAAGATATTTAAGACCAAAATCCCAACATCTTTTTTTATAAAGAAAACCTACACTAACACTTTTTTTCAGACTAGTTTCTATATCGTAGTTATATGTTGCACTATATGAATAATGACTGTCATAAGTATAACTAGCAGTTGATGTAATATAACTTGTATTTGAAGTAGAACTAGAAAAAGTATCTTCATAAATATGTGATAAAGAGAGATTAGGTCCACTTCCGGTATAACTTAGTGTATTACTAATACTAGAAAATTCGTTTTCATCATAATTAAAAAACATATTATTATAAAATTTTATATCTTTTGTTATCTGATAGTCTAACTCGTTTTCGAGTTCACTTAAAGTGTTTTCTGAGCCTTCGTATGATATTGTTTGAGCTAGTTTATGATAAAAAATCTGTGTTCCATTTGAATCATATAAGTATTGAGAAAAGCTAAATTCTTGTTCTTCTTCTATTTCTGAAATCTCATAGAAATCACATACATCTTCATCTTCATTATCTGAATCGGAACAATAAGATTCATAGTCTTTATAATATCCACTAGTTGATTCTTCACCAGCGAAGGTATATGTTGAACTAAGATCTATAGTATGTGTGTAATTTTCAAATGCTCGGCTCAACTGAGTAGACGCAGCTAGGACATGATAGTTTCTTGCAATATATCCATTGTTATAATCGCCACTAGACGTTTCTTCTGAACCGCTAAATTTTGAGTATTGTCCATAAAAATTAGATTTATATGAAATATTTAAGTATTCATCAAAAAAACTGTTTTGGAGTGTCAGAGGAATTGTAGCATCTGTTTGAGTTACATGTTTACCAACTTCTCTATACATATTATTACTCTGTACTTCAAGGTTATATAGTAAATGATCATCAAGAAATGTCTCCAAATATCTATGATAATGTAGAATTGGCAATTCTTGAAGAGTTTCGTCATTATCATCTGCTGTTAAATCTTTATAATACTTAAAATATGATGCAAAGTAGTTATTCTCAGTATTGTAAAAAAGATTTATTTTTGATGTCACCTGACTTGTTGTTACATTATCAGAAGTAGTTATTGATGATAGATTTATGTACTCAACATCATTTAAATTATTAAGATCCATGTAGAGACCGGATTGGCCTTCAAGGTTAGTTCCTAACCATTGATTAATTATATTACTATTATCATAAGCAAAATTAAATCCATAATGTGTGTCATTTTCTAAACTATTAGAAGTGAAATAACTACTATTTTCTTTAAAATACCCTGTTGTAAATTCACCCTTAGATATATTAGAATCAACAAACCTA
>NZ_JADGFC010000008.1:0-36326 GCF_016744025.1 Sulfurimonas sp. | reverse complement strand
TAACCACGTGTTGATCGCACTTGAGGTTTTAACTCTAAATCCCACCAATTTTGTTCAGCAATATATATAGGTTGTTCATAGAAAAAGCCTTCATTTGAAGTAATACCAAATGTTGGTGTTAAAAGTCCTGTCCGTCTTTTAGTATCTAAAGAGTATCCAATATATGGTGTATAAAAAACAGGTATGTCATATATAAAAATTCTTGCATTATAAACATTTAGCCACATATCATCAGAGTTGTAAGTTGCAGAGTAAAAATGAATTTTCCATAGTGGATCGTTTGGATTACATCCACTAAGAACTCCTGAGTCAATATCAAAATCTTTATTTATTGCACAACCTGAATCAGCACTAATCCAGACATTTGATTCTTTTTCAAGCATAAAAAATGGTTTAAACATTCGCTCTTTTTTAGAAATATCTAGTTTTGCATAATCACCTAAAAGTTTATAACTTTTTCCTTGTGTAGCTCTAATATTATCAAATAGTTCCAATACTCCGCTATTTTTATCATAAATTGCTTTTTTTGCACTAAGGAAATAATCTTTATAAACTACTGTCACTTCTCCTAAAGCTGTTACAATATTATTCTCAGACTCCATAGAAGTAGAATATATTTCCACTTTATCGTCTGTCTTCATATCTTTTTTAGTTTTTTCTTGGTTTTGTTTTTGATCTTCTTTTTTAGCAAATTGTCTTGTTTCTTCTTTATCTGCTGCATTTATCATTGATGTAAGAAGTAAAAATATGGTTAGAAATTTAAGCATCTACAACCAATGTTTTTGCTGTTTTATCATGCCATGTTTGTCTTTCAGGATTAAGTAGTCCCCATAAGAAACCAAGATACATGATTACTTCTGAAATAACACGGAAAATAGAGCGATTTAGGGATACTAATACATTAGGAGTTTGCATAGTTTTTGTATCAATTACTCTTATTTTCATTATAATTTTTCCAATAGAAGCACCGTACTGCATAACAAAAAAGGCTTGATAAATAATTTTCATTAGCATGTATTCTAATACAAACGTATTTGTTATATTTATCATCTGCTCCATTGTCACAGCTTGGGCAAATGAATCCCAAAGGGCAACTACTAGTAAAAATGAAAGTAACATCTCATCTATAAAAAATGCCATAGCTCTTTTTTTATTACTTGCTAATACTATACCTTCACGATGAAGAATATTTTCTATCTCTTCGTTCAACTACATACTTCCTAAAGAGCTTGATAAGCGATGTCTGTTCTTATCTTCTTACCTGCATAGTGAACTTGACCACATCTTAAATATGCTCTGTCTCTTGCTTGTTTGATACTATCTCCTAAACCAACACATACTAGAACTCTACCGCCATCTGCATAAAGTACTCCATCTTCCAGACTAACACCTGCATATGAAATATGAGTGAAATTTTTAACATCTTCATGATGCACTTCATCTACAATAATCTCTGCTGGAGTTGAGCTTGAATAAGGGTAGTTTCCACTAGCCATTACAACCCCAACAGCAAACTGTTTTGAGAATTCTACTTTTATCTCACTTAGTCTATTTGTAGATGCTTTAAGGAACATATCACTAACACTTGAAGTCATAAGAGGCATAAGAATCTCACACTCCGGATCTCCAAAACGAACGTTGAACTCTAGTGTAATTGGCTCACCATTAACTACCATTATTCCGATAAAAAGAACTCCTTCAAAGGGTGCTCCCTCTTTTTTCATTCCATCTAATGTAGGACGGATAACTCTATCTCTAACTTTTTGATATAACTCTTCATCAACCAAAGGTGTTGGAGCATAAGCACCCATTCCCCCAGTATTTGGTCCTTCATCACCATCTAAAAGTCTTTTATGATCTTGTGCTGCTGGAAGTAGTATATAATCTTCTCCATCACAAACAGCGAACATTGAAAGCTCGTAACCATCTAGGAACTCTTCAACAATAACTTTAAGTCCTGCAGAACCAAAACTTTTTCCACTTAGCATCTCAGAAATTGCTACTTTTGCTTCGTCATGACTCTGCGCAATTATTACACCCTTACCACCACACAGTCCATCAGCCTTAACAACAATTGGAGCAGTTAAAGTCTCTGTAAATTTAAAAGCGTCTTCTATAGATGCTGTCTCAATATATTTTGCTGTCGGAATGTTATACTTTGCTAAAAAGTTCTTCATATAAACTTTTGAACCCTCAAGCTGTGCAGCTTCTTTACTTGGTCCAAAAATTGTTAAATCTTTTGCTTTAAAAATATCTACCACACCATCTACAAGTGGAGCTTCTGGACCTACTATTGTTAATTCTATTGAGTTTTCTTTTGCGTAATCAGCTAATTTATCATAATCTTTAATATCTAAATTTGTACCTAAATTGTTTGTAGCGCCATTTCCTGGCATAAAAAATATTTCATGTTCTTGGTCTTCGTTTAAAATTGCTCTAGCTATAGAGTATTCTCTACCACCTGCACCTAAAATTAATATTTTCATATATTCTCCGATTTATTTATAGTAATGTGGGGTATCTATCAAAAGAAGATAGCCCGAGGTAGCCGTTTCGTAATTGGCTTGGTTCTAAAAGCCGTATTTGGGTGAAGAGAGAGTTCTCTAAAGGCGACATCATCTCGATAGAGTTAACATATCTCAAGCGATGACACCGGCACGCAAGAACTCTACTAAGTTCACTGTTTGAAAATGTAGAACCCTCATATGTACGATATATCGAACTACTCAGACTATGGTTATATTATACTAAAAAATTACTTGATTTTATTTAACAGTATTATCTTTTGAGGAAGTTATTTTAAAATATTTGTATTTTCATTATGCTTGAAGGGTTAAAGCCATTTCCATACAACTATCTATCGATGTTTTTTCTGAAATTTTATATTCTATGCCATCAGGTAAAGCTTTTGCCGTTGTCTTACCAATAACAACAACTTTTGCATCTACTCCTATAATATGAGTTTTTAAAAAGCATTCTATTGAAGATGGAGAGGTAAATATTAGTATAGGATTATCTTGAACTTCTACTTCCATTCCTTCGCAAGCACACTCGCTAACATATAAAATCTCTTCATCTATATTATATCCATCATTTTGACATCTCCCAACAAAGTCAGATGCTATAAGTTCTGCTCTTAGATATAACCATTTTTTATCTTTAGATTTTTCTTTTATATTTTTAACTAGGTTATCACCATAACCATCACCAATATCTAAGATTTTTCCGCCAAAGTTTTCATAAGATGCTGCAGTTTTTACAGATACACATAAAGAAGGTATCTTTATAAATTCTTCTTTTTTATATTGTTCAAGGGCTTTTACTGTTTGTTTAGAAGTTATTATAAGGTAGTCATATTTTGAAAAATCAATACTTGGTTTTAAAAATCTAACCTCTAATGATTTAGAGCTAATAGCATCTGGATGTTTTGAAGTAGCGAAAAGATATATTTGTCTTGGCATTAGTTCTCCTAAAATTACAAAACTCTAAATTATAAAAAGTTTGATGTAATTTGGAATGTTTTAAGACTGAGGCATAGTAAACTATGCTGAAGTCTTAATCATTTCAAAGTGCATGGAAATTTTTCTTAATTTATTCCCATTCTATTGTTGCTGGTGGTTTAGAAGATATATCATAAACAACACGGTTGATTCCATCAACTTCATTGATGATTCTTCTAGAAATTCTCTCTAGTAAATCGTGAGGAAGGTGAGCAAATGTTGCAGTCATTCCATCAACCGCTTCAACAACTCTAACACAAACAGTATTATCATAAGTACGATTATCACCCATAACACCTACAGATTTTACATTTAGTAAAACTACAAATGCTTGCCATGTTTTAGCATAGTATCCACTAGCTTTTAACTCATCAAGAAGAATCACATCAGCTTCACGAAGAAGAGTTAAATCAGGTACATTTACATCACCCATAATTCTAATAGCTAAACCTGGTCCAGGGAATGGATGGCGGTTAATCATACTTGCTGGAAGTCCAAGCTCTAATCCAATTTTACGAACTTCATCTTTAAATAATTCGCGAAGAGGTTCAATAAGCTCAAAATCCATCCAATCAGGAAGTCCACCAACATTATGATGTGACTTAATAACTTCAGATGGACCATTTACAGAAATTGACTCAATAACATCAGGATACAAAGTTCCTTGAGCTAAGAACTTTATTCCATCATGTTTTTTAGCTTCTTTTTCAAACTCTTCTATAAAAGTGTGACCTATTATTTTACGTTTAGTCTCAGGGTCAGAAACACCCGCAAGTTTACCTAAGAAATTGTCAACTGCATCTACAGTGATTAGAGGAGTTTTTAGGTTAATTTTAAATACTTCTTCTACTTGTTCACGTTCACCTTTCCTAAGCAATCCATTATCAACAAAAACAGGAACTAGTTGATCGCCAATCGCTTCATAAAGCATTGCCGCAACAACAGAGCTATCAACTCCACCACTTAATCCACAAAGAACTTTTCCTGTTCCTACTTTTTCACGAATGATTTGAATTTGCTCTTTTAAGAAGTGCTCCATTTTCCATTTCTCAGTTACTCCACAAATATTTTTTGCAAAGTTTCTAAGCATTAGGTAACCTTCCTCAGAGTGTTGAACTTCTGGGTGATACTGCATTGCATAAACACGTTTTTCTTCATTAGCAATTGCTGCATAAGGAGAGTTATCAGAAGTAGCAATTGGGGAAAAACCTTCGGGTAAGACATCTACCTTGTCGCTATGACTCATCCAAACTATACGATCATCATCACAATCAGCTAAAAGTGGAGAATTAGTCTCTAATTTTAGCTCTGCTTTTCCATATTCATGATGATCTGAGCGGATAACACTTCCACCAAAATCCACGGCAATTCTTTGCATACCATAACAGATACCAAGAACTGGAAGACCTAGTTTATAAACACCTTGGTCAACCTCATAAGCATCTGCGTTATAAACAGAAGATGGACCACCACTAAGGATGATTCCCTTAGGGTTCTTTGCTTTAATATCTTCTACTGATGTGTGGTATGGAAGAATTTCACAATAAATTTTATCTTCACGAAGACGACGAGCTATAAGTTGAGTGTATTGAGAACCAAAATCTAAAACAATAATGCTAACATTTGTCATATGGATGCCTTTAAAAAAAATGAGTTGTTAATTAATTCTGAAAGGATACTATAAAAAAGATTAAGATTTAATTTGAAGTTTTACTCCCTGTGCGCTAGGCACAAGGAGTAGGTAGATAAGCGTTATATATTAATATTGAATATAAAGACCTAGTATCTCATACTGTACATACCAAATAGAAACCGATACGAAGTAACCGATTACGATAGTCCAAGAGTATTTCATGTGTACGCCAAAAGTATATATACCTTTTAGTTTACCCATAACACCAACACCGGCAGCAGAACCAAAAGAGATCATACTACCACCAACACCGGCAGTTAAAGTAACTAACATCCATTGTGCTAATGGAATATCTGGAGAAGCTTTTAAAACTGCAGACATTACTGGAACATTATCAACGATTGCTGATAAGAAACCAACACCTATATTTACATAAGTTGGATCAAACATAGTATAAAGCTGAACAGCATGACCTAAGAATCCTGCGAAGTGAAGAGCACCAACAGCAGCTAAAATACCAAAGAAAAATAGCAGTGTGTCATTTTCAACTTTTGAAACAGATTTATATATCTGAATATCATGATCATGATATTTTTTAAGTCTATATGCATAAAGTTGTAAAAGTGAAAGACCAAATAACATTCCCCACATTGGAGGTAAATGCATTAGTTGTTTTCCGAAAACTGCTGAAGCAATTGTGAATACACCTAGGAAGATTATAACTTTTCCGCCCTTGTGAATTTTTACAGCTTCTGCACCTTCAATTTTTTCAGGTTGACCTTCTGGAACAAAACGAGAAAGAAAGAATGCTGTAATAGACCAACCAACGATAGAAGCAGGAAATAAGAATAAGAAATCAACAAAGTGACCCTTACCTGCAGACCAAGCCATAAGTGTTGTGATATCACCAAATGGAGACCAAGCACCACCTGCGTTTGCAGCTACTACTATATTTATCGCAGCAGGAACTAAGAAAGCTTTATTATCTCTTTCAATTGTAATAAGTACTGTTGAAAGGATAAGAGCAGTCGTTAGATTATCTGCAATAGGAGAGATAAAAAATGCTAAGATACCAGTTACCCAGAACAACTTTTTATAGTTATATCCTGAATTGATCAGCTTTTCTTTTAAGGCATCAAAAACATTTCTCTCAATAAGTGCTTCAATAAATGTCATTGCAACAAATAAGAAGAAGAAAATCTCTGCTATTTCTAAAATTAAATGTGCTATTTCTATATCAAATGCTGAAAAATCTAAACCATTATATGCGTAATATCCACCAAGTAACATAAACATGAAAGTACCTGTAAATAAAGCTGGTTTAGCCTTATTAATGTGATACTTTTCCTCTGCTGCAATAAAATAATATCCTACTATAAATATTGCTAATAATAACCAACCAAATGGTTCAACGGCTAAATCAACCGCGTGAGCTCCACCTTCTACTGCTTTTGTCATTCTTTCTCCTCTAAAATTGTGTGTACACCAATCGATTTGTCTCTAGCTAATGCGCAGAGAACAATCTCTTTTGACGTAAGTAAACGAAATTTCAGTAGTTTACCAATATTTTCATTTAAAAGAGCATTAATTTGCTCTAATGCATTATTTAAACCTTTTTTTGTTCTAACAATAGAGACATTTTCCCACATGATACGACGCAATAAGTTCTTTTTTGATTTATCGTCTTTATAACTCATAACTTCATCACTAACTTCAAATTTATGAATCTCTTTAATTTTTGAATTATTTAAAATATCTCTAGTAGCCTCTCTTGCAAAAACAAGACCTTCTAGTAAAGAGTTAGATGCAAGTCTATTTGCTCCATGAACTCTTACAGATGCAACTTCACCAATAGCATAAAGTCCACCAATATTTGGAACCTTTCCTTTAAGATCAGTTTTAATTCCACCAATTGCATAATGAAAAGCTGGAGATATTGGCACTCTTTGAGTAGGAACATCAAAACCAATATCTTTTAGATTTTTATATATATTTGGGAATCTCTGCACAAAATAATCATAATCAAAGTTTTGCAGATTGAGATAAATTTTTAAGCCTGTTTTTTGACTATGGTCATAAATAGACTTACTCACTATATCTCTAGATGCAAGCTCACCACGAGAATCGTAATCAAATAAAAATCTTTTTCCATTCTCATCTTCAATTGTCGCGCCCTCACCTCTTAAAGCTTCAGTTAAAAGAAGTTTTTGTGCATATTTACTATTTACATATACGGTAGGATGAAACTGCATCATTTCCATATGTTCAAGTTTAATACCCTTCATAAGACAAAGACCCTGCATATCAGCGCTAATACAAGGAGCATTAGTATGATATTCAAATAAAGAACCAACACCTCCACTCGCAATAATTACATTTTGAGAGTAAATATTGGTACTTTCTCTATGCTCTAAGACTGTGACACCGTAGCATTCATCATTTTTAATAAGTAAATCAACAACTCTAGCATTACTAAGAAGTGAATGAGCATTTTTTTCTAACAAGAAATGATGAATATATCTGCCTGTGGCATCTCCGCCAGCGTGTAATATTCTATTAGTTGAGTGTGCTGCTTCTTTTGTGTATAGTAACTCTCCATTTTCATCAGAGTCAAATTCAAATCCATTATGGATAAGATCATCTATAACTTCTCTTGAATTATGACTTAAAACTTTTACAGCTTCTTCATCACAAAGCCCTGCCCCTGCATCTAAGGTATCTTTTATATGTAGGGGAATATCCTCAGCATCTTTTGACAGAGCTACTCCTCCTTGGGCATAAAAGCTATTACATTTAAAAGTTTCTCTTTTATTTATAATGAGTACTTTTTTATCTGAAGGAAGTTTAGAAGCTGCATATAAACCAGCTACCCCTGCTCCGATAATTATTACATCATATTGCATTATTTAGTTGGCTCTTTTATAATAAACTCAACATTTTTATCACCCACTGGTGCTTCTTTTAGATAATAGGGTGCTTTTTTATACCCACATCCGTTTAAACTTAATGCAAACATTGCTATAATAAGCAGATGAAAAACAGTGCACAAATTCTTAAATTTATTCAACATAGACCTCAATTCTCTAAACTTTGTAAATATAAATGTATTGAAAAAATACAATCTATATTTTCTCCAGCACTTCAAAAGATGATTAAGTTTGCATATTTTAAAAATGACATACTTTTTTTCGTACTTAATCATCCTGGTGCTAAACAAGAGTTTGATAATAATATACAAAGTATTAAAAGTGCTTTAAAGTTTGTCTCTCCTGAGGAATGTAGCGAGGTAAACGTAACAGATATAAGAGCTTTTGTGACAAATAAACCTATAAAAAAAGTTCCTCTGTTTGAAACAGACTCTAAAGAAGAATATAAAGAGAGAGCAACTGGTGATTTTACTATAGACATTAAAGACGAAAAACTAAACTCTCTTGTGAAATCAATCCAAGATATAATAAAAGCAAAAAATGACTCTTAAACAAACAATACAACAACTCCCAGACTCTGCTGGCATCTATCAGTATTTTGATAAAAATGACAATCTACTCTATATTGGAAAAGCAAAAAATCTAAAAAATAGAGTAAAAAGTTATTTTTCTTTTACTCCTGAATTAAAAGCTAACTCTAACTTGTCTCTTAGAATAACTAAAATGATAAATCAAACTGAGTCTATGAACTATATAGTTGTTAATTCAGAACATGATGCTCTTATACTTGAAAACTCGCTGATAAAGCAGTTAAATCCAAAATATAATATTCTTCTACGTGATGATAGAACATACCCTTATATTTATATAGATAAATCTCAAAAGTATCCAAGATTTGAGATTACAAGAAAAATTATAAAGGCTTCTGATATTGAATACTTTGGTCCATATTCAATAGCTTCAAGAGATATTTTGAACTCTGTTTATGAATTATGCAAACTCGTACAAAAAAAAGGTTCTTTAAAGTCAAAAAAATTATGTCTTTATCATCAAATAGACAAATGTTTAGGCCCTTGTGAACTTCCTATATCAGATGCAAGGTATAACCAAGAGTTAGATTTAGCTTATGAACTTATTAGAAATAAAAAGTTACTGATTAAAAAACTTCAAGAAAAAATGCTCTTTTATGCCCAGAGTCTTAGATTTGAAGAGGCTGGAGAGCTTAGAGATAGAGTAGAAAAAATAACCCGCTCAGAGATTAAAAGTGAAATTGATTTTGCTACTAAAGAGAACTACGATATTTTTGTTCTACACAACTCTCAAACAAGAGCAGTTGTGGTTAGAATATTTATGCGAGACGGAAAAATTATATCATCTACACATGACTATATACAGTTAAATGAGGGTTATGATGAAGATGAGCTTTACCAAAGAGTTCTTTTAGACTTTTATTCGAAAGAAAAACCACCTATTATCGCTCCTATTTTAGTAGCAAGTGAGTTTGAAAACATTAGTGTTATACAAGAGCATCTAAGTACTATATTTGAAAAAAAGGCAAGTATTAAAGTACCAAAACAAGGGAATAAAAAACAGTTAATAGATTTGGCTATTTTAAATGCAAAAGAGCTTCTAAAAAAAGATAAGTTATTAGTTGACACTAAAATATTAGCCGAGCTTCAAGAGTTATTATTACTTCAACGTATGCCAAAGAGAGTAGAAGTTTTTGACAACTCTCATATGTCAGGTGTCGCTACAGTTGGAGCTATGATAGTTTATGAAGATGGGAAGTTTGATAAAAAAAGTTATAGAACTTACCACTTAGATGCAAAAGATGAATACGCTCAGATGCGAGAAACTCTAACAAGAAGAGTTGAAAGTTTTTCTAAAAACTCCCCTCCAGATTTGTGGATTATAGATGGTGGGGCAACACTTTTAAAACTAGCTTTTGAAATTGTAAATTCAGCAGGTGTCTTTATAGATATTATTGCAATATCTAAAGAGAAAATAGACGCAAAATCTCATAGAGCCAAAGGTAAAGCAGATGATATCATTCATACAAAAGATGATATTTTTAAGCTAAAAAATTCTGATAAAAGACTCCAATGGACTCAGAACCTAAGAGATGAAGCACATAGAAGTGCTATTGGCTTTCATAAAAAAACAAAACTAAAACTTGATAAAGAAAGTAAACTTTTAAGCCTCAAAGGAATTTCTCAAGCAAAAGTACAAAAACTATTAAATCATTTTGGAACTTTTGAAGCTCTAAAAAGTTTATCTATCGAAGAAATAAATTCTGTTTTAAACATAAATGATGCAAAAATAATTAAAAATATTTACTTCTAAGTATAATTTTGTATCTATTATGATATATTTATATCAAAATATTTTGTAAAGTATAAGGTTTGTTTATGAACAAAGTAGTACAGGTAGATGAAGAATATATTTTTGAGGGTAGTATACTGATAAGTCAAACTGATTTAAAAGGTATCATAACTTTTGCAAATAGAAAATTTTGTGAAGTGTCAGGTTACAAAGTTGATGAACTTATAGGAAGCAACCTCAATATTATCAGACATCCAGATATGCCAAAAGCTATATTTTCTAAAATGTGGACCAGCATACAAGATGGGCAATCTTGGAATGGACTTGTGAAAAATCTTCGTAAAGATGGTCTATGCTACTGGGTGGATACAGAAATAATACCAATTCATGATGATAAAGAAGAGATTATTGGTTATATCTCTGCTAAAAACGTTGCTTCAAGAAAAGATATCCAAGAAAATGAAGATCTTTATAAAAAAATTCTTGAAACTGAAAACTAAGGGGTACTAATGTTAATTTACAACTATCAAAAAGAATTTGTGGGTATTGACGAATCTGATTTAAAAGCTTTGGGGTTTTCAGATTTATCTCAACTAAGAAGTGAGTCAGCAGACTTCGCAGATTTATTTGTTAAAACACCTGGTTTTGTACATAACTTTAAGCATGTTCACTGGATAGACTTTGTTACATGTGCAGAAGGGAGTGAAGATTCAAAAGTAATTATTCATGCAAATGGAAAAAACTTTAGAAGTACTCTTGATATAAAAACTGCATTTCTTCTTGATGACCCATCACAAAAAGCATATATAATAAACCTTAACAACTTAAGAGCATTGACTCACAATGAAAATGAACAAATTGAAGGTGATTTACTAGAAAAACCTGCACCAAGAGTTTCTACTGAGAGTTCTGCAATATTTAGTACTCCAGACTCTAGTTCTAACTTTGAGGATGAGAATCTAACTAAAACTATAGAAGAGCCCATCCAAGAGGTGGAAGTAACTCATGACCCATATGAAGTAAGCCAGAGCGATACTCTTGATGAACTAAATACCAATTTAAACATTGTAGAAGATATGTATGAGGATACTCCTATAGACCTTGGTGAAGAACTTCTAGAAATTGAAGATGAGCCAGAAGATATAATTGAAATTGAAGATGAAATATCAGAACTTGAAAAAGAAGCTAATGAAAAAGAATTAGCTCCTATATATACTCAGGAATTAAACATAGGCAATGATTATCTGTATGATCCAAAGTTAGCTTCAAATGAACTTGGTCTTCCTGTTGACTTAATAGAGGAGTTTATTCAGGATTTCATATCTCAAACAAATGAGTTTAAAAATGACTTATACAATTCTCTAGATCTTAATGATATTGACAATATAAAAATCCTTTCTCACAAACTAAAAGGTGTTGCTGCTAATCTTCGTATAGAAGACGCTTACGAGGTTCTAAGTACAATCAATACTTCAGATGATACGGAAGAGATTAAAACAAATGTAGATACTCTTTATATGATTATTGATAAATTATCTAATAAAGTTCCTGACATACAAAGTCCTCAAGTAGTTGAGAGTGCTGAAGATATAGCTACAAACGAAGATGATGATTTAATACTTAGCTTTAAAGATGATGATATACAAGAGAATAAAGACGAAGAAATTAAAATAGAAGTCCCCGAATTAGAAGAGGAAGAGTTTTTAATTTCGGAAGGTATAGAAGATATTGTCTTGGATGATAATGTTGAGGAAATTGAAGATTTAATTGAAATTACTTTAGATGATGAGATAGAAGATATTGAAGAAGTAAGTATAAATATGTTGGACTCTGAGCCTATTGTTTATGATAAAGCAAAAGCAGCAAATGAAATTGGTATAGATGAGCAAAACTTTGAGACACTCTTTGATGACTTTATAATAGAGGGCAATAAAGCTTGTTCTAAAATTATAAGTTCAGTAGAAGAAGGTGATGACAACTTATGTAAACAAACAGCAATCAAATTCAAAAGAATGAGTGATAACATGAGAATAAATGATTTCACATCAGAGTTAGAGTCTATTATTAATACTCAAGACTCTGAAGCAGTAAAAAAAGCTGTAGATGCCATTAGCCATAAATTACAGCAAATATCAAGCGTAAAGGTTTAATATATGCAGTTAGGTTTAAAAAACAGATTAATACTAATTAGCTTATTTCCTATTATTCTTCTACTTTCACTAACAAGTTATTACTTATATGATTCATTTAAAAACTATGAAAGAGCAGAAATACTTCACGATAAATTATATGAAAATAAATATTTAAATGATGTAGTAGGTAATATAGCCAGAGAAAGAGGTATGACTGCAATGTACCTTGGTGATCCTTCAAAAAGTATTTTTAAATCTCTACAACAGCAAAGAAAAATTGTTGATGTAAAGATAAATGCTTACCTTCAACACACCAAGAATAAATCAAAATCACATGATCATTCAAAGGGACAACATAACTGTATTACATGTCAAAACTACGATTCAGTAGAAAACTCTTTAAAAAGAATACAAGATGCAAGAGAGCTTGTTGATAAGAAGAAAATAAGATTTAGACATGTATTTACTAAAGTATATAGTGACATACAAAGTATAGCGATTAAACAACTTGAACAGATTGCCCATGACCAAACAGACCAAGATATTAATGAACTTTATTCTATATATATTGGTATGGTAAATGCAAAAGAGTTTAGTGGTATTGAGAGAGGTTATATGTCATATATTATCTCTCTTTCAAGTCTGCTAGCAGAGGAAGATCTCAACAAGTGGATATCTACTATAGGTAAAGCAGATGCAATAAGCTATTCAACACTTCGAAATAAAAATCTTCTTAATGAGTTAGACCTTCTTTTTCAAAATGAAGATGCAGTAGAGCTATTTAACAATATCAATACTGAGCGAACAGCAATAATTTCAGCTAGTCAACGTGGAAAATATGACATTACATCTGGTATTTGGTTTAGTATGCACTCTGAAAAAATTAATATTATTTCAAATGCAGAAGATTTATTATTAAATGAAATGGATAAAAGAGCAAAAGAAGTACAAGCAGAATCGCTAGAATTTTTGATTATTACATTAGCTATCTGGATAACAGCCTTGATTCTTGCAACATTAGGCTATTTCTTATCTAATGAAATGAATAGAAATATTAAAAACCTTGAATATGTACTAAAAAGGGTTGCTGAAGATACAAGGGAAGAAGAAGAGACTACTGTTATTAATCTGAATTCAGCAGATGGAATTAATGACGCGTATGATTTATTAGAAAAGATTATTGCTCAAACTAGAGAAGATAAAGAATCTGCTCAAGAGGCTAGTGAAGCAAAATCTATGTTCCTAGCAAATATGTCTCACGAAATACGAACTCCTCTTAATGGTATTGTTGGATTTACTGAACTTCTTAAAGATACAGGTCTTGAAGAGGAGCAGAGTGAGTTTGTTGAGATTATTGAAAAGTCATCTGAAAATCTTCTTGAAATTATTAATAATATTCTTGATCTTTCTAAAATTGAGAGTAATAAGCTTGAGATTGAAGATACTGTATTTAACCCAATTGATGAGTTTGAAAGTGCAGTTGACGTGTATGCAGTTCGCGCTAGTGAAAAACATATTGACCTTGGATGTTTTATAGATCCTGAGCTAGAGCGTCCGTTAAAAGGTGATCCTACTAAGATTAAAGAAATTATTATCAACTTACTTTCTAATGCTGTTAAGTTTACAAGTAGCGCAGGTTCTATCAATGTTGATATAAGAAAAGTCGAGTGTGACCTAGTAGATAAAACAAGAGTTAGATTTGAAGTTCAAGATAGTGGTATTGGTGTAACAAGTGAGCAAAAATCTAGAATATTTGAAGCATTCACCCAAGCAGACACATCTATTACTCGTAAGTATGGTGGTACTGGTCTTGGTCTTACCATTTCAAGTAGATTTATTGAACTTATGGGTGGGCAACTTGACCTTCATAGTGAACCAGGTACTGGAACAACATTTTACTTTACAATAGATTTTGAAGATGTAGCAACACTAAACGAAAGTATCCAAGGAAAGTATTCTTCTCTTAATGCTTTGGTTTTGCAAAACAATCATAAAATAAAAAGACAAGATACTTACCTACGCGAATATCTTGACTTTTATGGAGTTAATTACACTACTTTTAACAATATAAATGAGTTAGAAACTCTACAAACACAAAAAAACTATGATCTAATATTTGTAGATTATGACTATTCTCAAGAAAATGAACTTGCACACTATGCAAAACTTCCTCAAGCTCTAGTTCTTTTGACTAAGTCATACTATATGAAAAAAATAGACTCTCTTCATTTAGATATATTCAAAACATTATATGAACCATTAAATATATCAAAAATTAAACTTGTTATAGAAAATTACAATGCTGAGAGTTTAAATGGGAAAAAAGACAAAAAAATAAGTTATAAAAAGGCTAATGAAGAAGCAACAAAATTTAAAGCAAATATTTTAGTTGCTGAAGATAATATCATCAACCAAAAACTAATTAAGAGAACTCTTGAAGATTTAGGACTTAATGTAGTTTTAGCTAGTAATGGTCTTGAAGCTTTTCAAAAGAGAAAAGATGGTAATTTTGACCTAATATTTATGGATATTCAAATGCCATTTCTTGATGGTGTAGAAGCTACTGCTGAAATTTTGGAGTATGAAGAAGACTATAACCAAGTTCACATTCCTATTTTAGCACTTACGGCAAATGCTTTAAAAGGTGATAGAGAAAGATTTCTACAAGCTGGTCTAGATGAATATACAACTAAACCTCTAGTGCGTTCAGAAATCATCTCATTACTAAATCACTTTCTTGCTGATTTTATCGTTGAAGATGAACTCATTGAGGAAGAAGTAATAAAAGCTGTAATAAATACAGAAATTATTGAAAAACCAAAGTATAAAGCAGATATTCTTTTAGCAAAAAATAGTACCTTTGAATCAAAACTATATACACATCTATTAGAATCACTAAATTATAGTTATGAGATAGCTAATACGAGTAAAGAGTTAGATGAGTTGAGTAAAAACAATAGATATAAGCTCATACTATTTGATAAAGAATTAGTAGGACAAGAGTTAGAAAAATTCTCTAATGATATTAAAAAAGAAAATCAAGATAGTGGACTAACTTCTTATCTTGTGCTTGTAAATGATCCTTCACTTAAAGAGAGCAGTGATGATGCTTTGTATGTGCATGAATTAATAGGCAATATAGTTACCAAAGACTTACTAAGGTTAGTGTTTGAAAAATTTATTTAAGGATAAGATATGTCAAAAGTAGACCTAATAGTTCTAATTGTAGATGATGATATGATAAATCTTAAACTACTTAAATCAATGTTAATGAAAAATACCAAGGTAAAAGAAGTTGTCCAAGCAAGAAATGGTTCAGATGCGATAGGTGTTCTTAAATCAAGGGATGATATAGATCTTATCTTACTTGATATTATTATGCCAATTATGGGTGGTCTTGAGATGCTCAAAGTTGTGCGGGCTGATGATAATCTTCGTCAATTACCAATTATAGTACTTACAACTGATGAGACGAAGAAGAGTGAGGCTTTGGAATTTGGGGCTAATGGATTCTTAATGAAACCGATAAGAAATAATGACTTAGTTCAAAAAATTGCAACTGTGCTAGTCTAGGAAGTCTTAAGACTCCTTGACTAAAATATGTTTTAAGACTTCTTCTACTCTAGTTACACCAACTATTTCAATAGAATCTTTTACCTCTTTAGGAATATCTTCTAAATCTCTTTCATAATTTTTTGCGGGAATAAGAACTTTACTCATTCCTGCTTTATGTGCGGCAATTAACTTCTCTCTTAATCCACCAATTGGAAGAACATCACCACTTAAAGAAACTTCTCCAGTCATCGCTATTTCTGAACGAATCTTTTCTCCACTAAGTATAGACGCTATAACGCTTACCATAGCTATACCAGCACTTGGACCATCTTTTGGTGTTGCACCATCTGGAACGTGAATATGTAGGTCATAACGCTTATAGACCTCACTAGTATCTACTTTTATATTTTCTTCATTTTCTTTAAATGTAAGAGGAACATTCTCAGGTGAAATTTTAAGCTTTTTAGAATCTATCAATGTTTTCACAACACTCATAGCAATTCTTGCACTCTCTTTCATTACATCACCAAGACTACCTGTGAGTTGAAGAGTGCCCTTACCTTTGATTCTGATACTTTCAATCTTTAAAACATCTCCTCCAACTGCCGTCCATGCAAGTCCATTTACAACACCAACAACTGGAACTTTTGTAGTTTTTTCTATCTCAAATACACTCTTATCAAAAAAGTCTTTGAGATTTTTAAGAGAGATAGAAATCTTATCTGTAGCACTATTTTCTAACATCTGTCTAGCAACTTTTCTACTCATATCTGCAATACGACGACGAAGGTTTCTAACTCCTGCTTCTCTTGTATAACTATGGATAAGTTCTTTTAGTGCTGGATCTGATATACTTATTTCACTCTTTTTAAGACCATGTTTTTTAAGCTCTTGAGGAAGTAAATATCTCTTAGCTATTTCAAACTTTTCTTGCGGCGTGTATGAGCTAATTGTAATAAACTCCATTCTATCACGAAGAGGAGTAGGAATACGACTAACATCATTTGCTGTTGCAATAAAAATCACCTTACTAAGATCTATATCAAAGTTAAGATAGTAATCTCTAAACTCTTTATTTTGCTCAGGATCTAGTATTTCTAAAAGTGCAGCTGTTGGATCTCCTCTTTGAGAACGAGAAACTTTATCTATCTCATCTAAAACAACAACAGGGTTCATCTTCTTAGCATCTATAAGACCTTGTGTTATACGACCGGGCATTGCACCAACATAAGTTCTTCTATGTCCTCTTAATTCATTAACATCTTCAAGTCCACCTAGAGCTATTCTAATAAGTGGTCTTTTGAGAGCTTCTGCAATAGAATTTGCTAGAGAAGTTTTACCTACACCAGGAGGTCCTGAAAAACAAAGAATTGCTCCAGCACTATCACTTCCTGAACCTCTTAACTCTAATAGTTCTTTAACTGCGAAGTACTCAACAATTCTCTCTTTTGGTTTTTTAAGTGAGAAATGGTCTTCATTTAACTGAGTTTCAACATCTTTAATCTTAAGTGCTTTTTTTGCATTTTCACCAAATGGAATCTCTAAAGTCCAGTCTAAATATGTCTGTGTCATAGAAGCATCAGAAGAGTCAGGATGCATTCGTGAGAATCTTTCTATCTGTTTAGAAATTTCTTTATAAGCTTCTTCACCCATTTTGCCTTTTTTGGCTTGGAGTTTATTTCTATAATCTTCTATCTCTTCATCACGAGCGGTATCAGTTCCCAACTCTTTTTGAATTTGCTTTAATTGTTCTTTTAAAAAGTACTCTTTGTTAACTTTTTCTATGTGAGTGTGAACCTTACTTCGAATCTCTTTTTGTAATTTATTTGCTTCTATTTCTTCAATCAAATAATCAATCAAAAGTAAAAATCTTTTCTCTGTATTTATTTCAACAAAAAGTTTATAAGCTTGCTCTTTTTTTAGTTTAACACTACTACAAATTAAATCTATAATTCTATTATGGTCATAGTTTTCTTCTATAGTTCTAAGAAGATCAGGTGGGAAATAATTACTTACACCAGATAGTGTTCTAACTTTTTCACGAACTATTTCTAGTATTGCATCTATCTTTAAAGATTCAACATTTGTTGATTCTAGGATATCTACATTTGCTATAAGTGGAGTAGCTTGTACCTCCTTAAGAGTTTTAGCACGAGCTAATCCTTGAAAAAGAACCTTTACTCTGCCATCAGGAAGTGCTACTTTTCTCATAATAGAACCAACAACACCTGCATCGTAAAGTGAGTCATAATTTCTCTCACCTTCATGAGATGGTTTAGTAGGACATACAATAACTAAAGAACTATCTTCCATTGCCAATGTAGCTGCATTAATATTGTTTTCATCACTTAAAAAAAGTGGTGAAATCATAAAAGGGTATAAAAAAAGTTCATCTTCTGCTATTACTGGTATATCTGCTGGAAAATCGCCATAATTACTTAGTTTCATATTTTTTCCTAATTTATTAAAGTTTTAATATTTTATCTTTTAAAGTATTGAATCATCTTCTGTGATGATTCCCTTCTCTTTTAAAGTTTTTGCCTTATTTATTTCGTCTTCTTGAAATTTACTCAAATTTTGCTTAGGTTTCTCTGCTTCTTTAGGTTTTTGTATTTCTTTTGGTTTAGTTTTATCTTTAGTTGTTGTTGTATTATCATCAACCACAGAATTTCTAGACACAACACTTCTTGTATCTGGAACCATAAAAGCATACCAACTCTCAGTTCCATCACCTTCAAACCATTCGCGGTACCAAGGTGTATTTGCTCTATCTAATTCATCCCACTTTATCCATGGTTGTAGATTTATATTTCTATAGTACTCTGCACTCTTTGGTTTATCTATTCTTACATAAAGATCTGCAATAGTCTCATTTAAAGCAGCTTGTGCAAGGTATAACCTTGTTTGCATAGTCTCTACAATATCATAATACATTGAGTTAGGATAGTTGTCTTTAAATGTTTGAGATTCAACAATTGCTTGAGCAATAAGAGCTTGATCACGTCTTGGATTTGGAAGAGCTAAATATTTAGATTTTATTTTTAAAAACTCTGCATCTTCTTTTTCATTTGATGTTGCATATCTTTTTATGTATTCATTTAGAAAATGCTCACTTAGTAGATACTCTTCATAAAACATATGTGCAATGGCTAAAATCATTGTTGCTTCTGGAAGGAGAGGAGAACCTATATGTTCACCTTGTAAAGAACTATAATAATTGTCAGCTTTTTCTAAATTTCCATTAGAAATACTTTTAACTATTTTGTTGTACCAATATACTGCAGGTTTGTTATATTCTTCTACTTCTTTAGAACAGCCACTAAAGAAAAGTATCGCTGTTAAAGCTGTTAATAAAAAACTATTTTTAAATTTCATCAAATAATATCCCAATAAATAAATAAGTTGATATTCTATCCAAAAGATATATAACATAGGTTAAACAATAATGTAAGCATGGTACATTTTATGCTTAAGGTGCTATAATAAACAAATATTTTCCAAAGGTTTTTTTATGAAATTTGATATAAGCGTGCCTTTTTTAGGTTTTGATAGCATAAAACAGGTAGAGATAGAAAAGATTGACGATGTTTTTATGAAAATGGTTTCATGTGAAGATGATCAAATATCTTTTACTCTTATAGACCCTTTTGTATTAAGAGAATATGATTTTGAAATTCCAAATAATGTAAAAGAAATAATGGAAATAAATGAAAAATCAAACTTATTAATTTTAAATATTGTTCTTATTCAAACTCCTATAGAAAGTTCAGTTGTAAACTTTGTAGGTCCACTAATTTTCAATACTGACAATAATAAAGCAGTTCAAGTTATTCTAGCTGAATCAACAGAATATGGCGTAGCAGAGAAAATTTCGATATTTTTAAATAAATAATATTTAACTATTATTAGTCCTGTTATAGGACTATCTTTCTTCTTTTTTGCATAATCTTTTTATATATAATTGATTAAATCTAATTTTATTTACCTATTTTCATGTAATTTTTGAAAAAAATAGTATAATAAATTCTTTACAAATATTAAATGATACATGAGCCCATTATTTCTGTTGCAATATAAGGAGTCTTTTATGAAAACTTTAAATTTCAAATTTTCTTTCTTTCTAAGTATATTTTTTACCATACATCTTCTTTACTCAACTCTAAGTGCACTAACACTGCCTCATATTGATAGTTTTGAAAGTAGTTCTTTAAGTGGATGGAGTAGAGATGACGGGGATAAAAATGAACTTAAAATAAATCAAGATAGAGAGTCTCATAAAACATTTGACTTTACATCAACTTATAAAAATATCTCAGTAACAGTAACTTTTCAACTTAAAGTTATCGGAGGATGGGAGACATCAGGTTCATACAAAGACTATTTTAAGACCCAATTTAACGACGGAACAGTTATTACAAAATCCAAATCGGATGGAACTTATAGCATGAGTTATAGTACATCTTTAGATACAGATGGGAAATTGAAAATATCCTTCTCAACTGATACTGCATCTTCAGATGAACTTGTTAAACTTGATAATGTAACTATTGAAGCTACTAATCCTATCATACCTATAATTACGCCTGCTACTTATACTATATATAATGAAGCACCTACAGATACTGTTGTTGGAACTATAGTCTCTACTGGTTCACCTACTTCTTTTTCTATATTATCAGGTGATATAGATAGTATATTTGCAGTTAATGATAGTGGAGACATTACAATAGAAAGTAACCCAAACTTAGAGTCCAATACAACAAATAGCTACACACTAGAGATAAATGCTTCTAACACTTCTGGTTTCGATGTTGAAAATTTTGTAATGAATCTTACAGATGACATAGACCTATCTAGTGAAAATGTAAATACAAGAGCATTCACAAATGTATCCATATCAGGTAAAGACAGCGTAACAATAAACGGTTCAATATTACAAATAGGTAATCAACTTTTATGTAAAAACAATTCTGATGGTGCTAGTTGTGAAGAGCCTTCACTTGGGACTCCAAACAACAGCCATAATCAACATAAGGCTAAGATTGACACCTCTTCTGGAGCTCCATCAAGTAATACAATGGCCAAACTAGTTATGGAAACAGGAGATGAAGTAATATTTGCAAGACTATATTGGTCAGCAAGAATAGACAATATAACAAGCACACAAAAAGATAGCGCAAAAACGATACAACTAAAAGGACCTAACGCAACTTCATATACATCATATACTTCAACAAATGCAAAATACAACTGGCACAAATCTGGTTCAACTTTTGATTATGTAGCTTCACAAGATGTTACAGACTATATAAAGGCTCAAGGGGCTGGTGAATATTATGCAGGAGGAATTGTAGCATCAAATGGTTATAATCAATACGCTTCATGGCAACTAATTGTAATAGTAGAAAATACAAGTCGTAGCTTAAAAAACATATCTCTATTTGATGGTTTTTACTCAGTATCAATAAACTCTGGATATCCAAGATCAGCCACTGCAGATGCTAGTGGATTTATTACACCCACAGGCAGTGACCCATTTAATGCAAACCTATTTATATATATGGGAGAAAGTGATGGTTCATATGGAGATAGTGTTAAGATACTAAAAAAAGATGGAGATGTAAATGTAGGTACTGATTGGTTGTCACTTGTTGATGGTGCTAACACTTCAACTGACGTTGTAAATGCTAGTGTATATTCACTTGATTATACTAGTGGGTATCGTTCAAATGACTCTGGCATGGCAAACCCAAACTACAGAAATGTTCTGGGTGTTGATATAGACAAACTCCCTATTAATATAAAAGAAGATACTTCAAAACAAAAACTATCAAACTCTCAAGTAGAAACAAAAATCAAAATCTCTTCAACTCAAGATAGATTCTCTTTAAATATGTTTGCATTTGAAACTGAAGTTTTTGTCCCTGAGTTTTGTTATGACTATTCATACTCACAGTATGATCAATACTTTACAGAAGATAATGATGGTAGTAATCCACCAGTATTAAGCGGAGATGTAACTGTAAATGAACCTATAAAAATGTCTATTTTTGTAAAAAGTCTAGTTGATTCAAGCATCACAATCAGTAATATGTCAGTTGATATTTCAGATATTAACAGAACTCAAGCAACTTATATATCTGATTCTACACTGCTCGCTAAAGTAGGTGACGCCACTCCAGACATAGTTACCGTAACCTCAGGGCAAAGCTTAGATGGTGCTTCTGATTATATAAACAACATTTTCATCGGTACATTAGAGGAAAATGATTACTTTTATATTTACTATGATTTAGATCCTCAAATGTCTACCATGGATATACCAATAAATGTGGTAGCAAACTATGACTTAGCCTTGGATTCTGCATCCGTAGAATACAGTCTAAAATTAAGTGAAGAAATTCCATTATGTACGACCTCAAACTTTAATTATGCGCCTGCAAAAGGTATATTTAATATAGCACACAATAATTTTTACACGTATAATGGTAGCAGTGGAAATAAATACTATAACATTCCAACACAAGTTACAAAAAGAGAAGGTAATTTTAAAGTTTTAGCAATGGATCCTGATGACAGAGACACATTACTCAATGATCATCCAACAACAATTGTAGCAGTTGAAATGATAGATGCAGGAGCATTTCATTACACAGATGCTTCGTGTAAAGAGCTTGCAAGTTCCATTAGTGAAAAAGTTTGGGTTATTGTTGATGAAAACTCTACATCATCACAATTTAACAAAGCTGCATTAGAATCAGCAATTGCAGACAATATGACTGACTTAACTAATAGCTACGATTTTTACACTAAAGCCAGACAGAATACCGCCTTTCGTGTAACATATAATGCAAGTGACGTAAATGGTTCCATAACTGATTTAACAAAGAATGCAACAAATGATTACAGCATCAATAATTTCACATATGCTGGAGGAAATTGTGCTCAAGATATGAATGATAACAACGATACTACCGATGATGCAGTTGACTCATACTGTACAAGTAATATGACAAAATCTCAGTTAGCTAGTTGTATGGAGTGTACATATGGAATTAACACAAGATTTATATGTTCTAGAGATAATTTTGCCATAAGACCAGAAGCTCTTATAATTAAGATAAATGACCAAAACCAAACAAATCCAGCTTCGAAACTTAAAATTGATGATGATATCTCTGGTGTAATTACACCATCAACTGATACAACGCATCTATCAGCAGGTTATCAATACAATCTTGAAGTAAATGCAAGTAATTATTTAGATAACACTTCATCATTTGGCTATACTAAATCTTTTACAGGTACTTCTTCAGATGTTAGTACATATGAATGGTCGCCAACAGGCGTTAGCTCTGGTTGTAATGATGATTCTAATAGTACAGTTTCTTTTTCAATTCTTAATGGAGAAGCTGATTTTAATAGTTCTCTAAACCAAGTAGGAGAGTATGTATTAAAAATAGAAGATACAACCTGGACTTCAGTTGATAGTAACTCTACATATATGTCACATCATGACGGAGATTCAACATATTTTATCTCATCAGCAACATCTGACTGTGTAAGCAATAGCGCAGATACTCAAATTGTAAATTCAAACATTAAGAATGGCTGCAACATCAATTCTAATCATGATGCAAGTGGCACTTCTTTAAAGTACAGAAATTATAAGATAGAGTTTCATCCTTATAAATTTGATATAAGTAGTGATGTGACTCTTGGACTAACAAATAGAGATATTAATACGACTAATGATTTTTCAAACTTTGTATATATGGCAAATATAAATAATGTAAATGATATTAACATGTCAGTTCAAGTAAATAGTTCCATAACTCCTCAAGGTTATGATAACTCTTCTCTAAGTAACTTCGTTACTCAATGTTATGCGAAACCTATAGATATTAATATTAGCAAGTCTGCTCCGTTAAATACAAACCTTAATTTAATTTATATAATCAGTGATAGGAATACAACAGGGAATACTATTGCATCAATAGCAAATGTTTCTAATGAAGATGCAAATATAACTACTCCAAATACTTTTTTTGCAAAAGACATGAATGGTACTCTAAACAGTATCATGAGTCTTAATTTTGATAGAAATCAAAATATAGTTTCGAATCCTGAAGATATTAATTACTCAAAAGTTACTGTGTATGATCCAAGAACTTTTTTTAATGCTGACTTAGATACAAATAAAACAGCTGCTAACAACATAACAATAAATGGATTATCAGGACAAAACGTAACCCATTACTTCGGAAGAACAGCTGGAAGAAAAACAAGAATAGTTTGTGAGAATTCACCTTGTATTTCAGGAGAAAATGAAGAGTCTGATGTACTTATATACTATGAAACTTACTGTTTTGGTACAACAAATTCAAACACATGTGATAGAACTCTTCTTCCTACTCTAAGTTCAAGATATATACAAAAGGTTGACAGCAGATGGTATGTAAATCTAAATCATAATCAAAGTGGAGATGGCAACTTAACTGCTAGTTCCGAAGCAGCAGGTCTTGTTACTGTACCAACAATAACAAACTTAAATAATTATACAAAAGATTCCGAGCATAGTTATAATACGGCGAATGGTCTTCCTTATACAGCTACAATGAATAGTAATATATCCAATTGGCTTATATATGATGAAGATGATACAACAGCAACAACAAATAAAAATATAGTAATCTTTCAGTCTGCAACAGATTGGTCAGGTCAACATGAGACAAACACAACGACACAAACAGAAAAAGTAAGACGTGTTAATAGGAGAACATTGTGGTAATACACAAATATGCTTTTACATTAATAGAGTTGATATTTGCCATAGTCATTATAGGAATATCAGTTATGTCTCTACCAATGCTTACACAAGTAACATCATCAGCAATAGAGAAAAACCTTGTCCAAGAAGCTATCTTTGCATCTGTAGCAGAAATAAATTTAGCTACTACATATACTCTCTTATAGATGATGACGATGTAAATGCTACAGGTGATGATTTATCAAGAGTTTTAAACATTGATAATAATTGTAATGGATCAGGAATTTTAGATGGAACTGTTGAAATTCAAAGAAGAGTTGGACATGTAAATAGAAGATGTTTAGATAACAACCTTACAGTTCGCTATGCAAATTTTGATTATGTTGATTCACTTGAAGCTGCCGAACATGCTTACATGGAGATATACACAGATAGTACAGGTGCATCTGGATACAAACAAGAGTATGATAGTTTATTAGAAGTAGAGAACTGTGATAGTGGAAACTGTATAAAGTTTGGTGAAGAAAATAACAATACTAATATTAATATTAAAGAGATAACTGTAACTATTAGAGAAAAAGATGATGCTACAAATACAACCGTTACACTTCTTAGAGCATATAGTGCTAATATTGGAGAAATCGCTTACGAGAATGAGCTACTTACCCCATGATTATAAAAAGTAAATTTCGTAAAGCTTTTACAATGTTAGAGTTAATATTTGTAATAGTTATCATGGCGATATTAGCAAAATTTGGTGTTGAATTTTTAGCTCAGTCTTATAGTGGATTTATTAACTCTAAAATCAACCATGAACTGCAGTCTAACTCAGCTACAGCAGTAGAGTTTGTTGCAACAAGACTTCAACATAGAATCAAAGCTTCTACTATAGCAAGAGAAAATGACCATAATTTCACCTCTTTAAAAGACTATACCGCTACAACTGCAAATATTTTAGAATGGGTTGGTTCAGATGTAGACGGCTTTAGAGGAGATGCTCTTCCTTACTGGAGTGGAATTATTGATTTAAACTCAACTATTACAAATTCTTCTTCTTTATCTTCTCCACGAACTGATACAGGAGATATAAATACTTTAATAGATATCTTGTCTAATACTAATAGCGGTATTGAAGATGCTGCTATCTATTTTATAAATCCAGACTCACTAGATACTAATTGGGGATGGGATGCAAATACAAGTAAGTTTGATACTCAAATTGGCGTAGATGCAAATAATTTAAATGCTATTCATCCAATTGATGCCAATGGGATAAGTAAATTTAAACCAATTACTTCTATCGGTGCTGATAATAACTTTTCTCAAGTAATCGCTTATGAGTTCTATCAACTTGCGTGGAGTGCTTATGCTGTTGGTATAACAGGTTGGGATGATACAACTAAAACCGGAACACTTACTCTATGGTATGACTATCAACCATGGAAAGGTGATACATATTTGCTTCAATCTAATGGAGATGAAACAAAAAGCCAAATTATTATGCAAAATGTAAGTTCTTTTAGATTTATTGCAAGAGAATCTTTATTAAAAATTCAAGTATGTGTTAAAAGTTCACTAATCAAAGATGAGGAGTATTCAATATGCAAAGAAAAAACTATTTTTTAAAAACTTCTCATAAAAAAAGCTTTCGTTCAGCAATGGCGATGATAATGGCTATTGTTGTTTTAGTAGTTATTACAACCATTATGGCTCTTTCATTATCACTCTCTACACAAACAACAAAAAGAACAACTGACCTGTATCTTTATGAACAATCAGTGTTATTATCTCAAAGTGCAGCTGAGTATGCTATGTTAAAAATATCTCAACAAAATCCATGTAGTCTTTCTAATTTAGACTTCAGATATAACGAGACTTACGATGTTAATATTACAATGAGTTATGTCTATTTTAATGGTAGCAATTGTGATACATTTTCTACATCAGATTATACAGCTATAACTTACCCTAATTCTGATGGTAGTGTTTTAATGGATATCACAATAACTGCTAATCCTGATGGGACAACTGAACCTATTCGTTATTTTAGAAGAAGCATCCAAAAATCATAATTTATATAAACTTTTTAATGTTATAATCCACCAACTAATTAACTTTAGTGGTCCTAGTGGCCCAAGTGAAGCAAAAGAAATATAATTTCTTTTGTGAACTAACAATATAAAAGGTCAAATTATGAATATTTCTCTTACAGGTAGACAATTAGAACTTACTGAGCCAATCAAAGCTCATATGAATACATCTATTGAAACACTAACTAAATATAATATGGATATTATTTCTGTAAATGTTGTAGCTTCTACTCAAACAAAAAAAGGTAAAGAGCACTCTGTTGTTGAGTTCGTTATTAACCTTGCTCACAAAAACTCTGTTGTTATCAAGCAAAATGATGGCGATTTATACGCTGCAATTGATTTAGCTATTGCTAGAGCTCAAAAAGCTTTACGTCGTATGCATGATAAAGAAGTTGGACACCGTGTAACTGGTCTTAATGAGATCAAAGCAGAAAGTGTTGATCTTAAAGAAGAAGCTGAAGCTAACGAAGATGAGATTGTTCCAGTTGAACTTGATCTTTATAAACCTCGTGAAGTTGAAGATGTTTTAAACGACCTAAAAGAAAATAATAAAATGTTTGAAATATTTTTAGATAACGAAAATAAAACTCGTGTTCTTTACAAAAGAAACGACGGTAAATTCGGACTATATTAATAGTTATGTAAAGGGAATAAATTCCTTTTACAATATTTAAGACACACTTTCACTCAAATCAACTTTCACACTTTTAACAATCTCAACATCTTCAGACAAATCAACCCATTTAAACTGACTACCACTCTGAGACGCACCCTTAAGTAAATCGCCACTTTTTCTAAACTTTAAATCCAAATTTGCTATATCAAAACCACTTATAGTATCTACAAATCTATCTAGTCTTTCAGTTACACTATTATTTGTATAAAGATAACAGTAACCTTTTAAACCTGTTCTACTGACTCTTCCTCTAAGCTGATGAAGAGTTGAGAGTCCTAGTCTCTCAGCACCAACTATAACAACCGTAGTAAGTCTCGGCAAAGATATCCCAACTTCGACCACTGTAGTTGCAATGAGTAAACTTCCTTTTTCTCTAAATTCAAAAAGAACTTCTTCTTTTTGTTTGTCTTTTCCATGAGTTACATAAACATTATCAAAGTTTTTTTCCCAATAAGCCCTTGCTTCTTCGATACTCTGATACTCCAGAACTTCACTCTGCTCAACCAATGGATAAACTAAAAGAACCTGATTATTTTTACTTATCTCTTCTTTTATGTTTTCTAGTAATTCTTTAAAATCATTTTTATGTATAACCTTACTATCTATGTCTTTAGTAAAAGGTGTAGAAGTTATAAGACTAACATTAATATGGGCAGTTTCTATCATAGCTTGTGTTCTTGGAATTGGGGTTGCACTAAACTGTAAAAAATGTGGTTTACTATCTCCGTAACTTACTAATTTCTCAAGCATATTTCTCTGAGCAGTTCCAAAACGATGTTGTTCATCAACCATAACAAGTCCTGCTTCTGGAAGTTCTCTGTATAAAAGAGCGTGTGTTCCTATTATGAAATCAAATTCATTTAAATCAATCTTTTTAGATTTATTTGTAACTAAAACTGATTTTGCATTTGGCAAGAACTTTTGCGCTTCTTCAAAAAGTTGGTTAGCAAGTATTGTAGTTGGTGCCATAAGTATTGAACGATTTGGCAACATCATAGATGCAGCGGCTAAAATTACCATAGTCTTTCCACTTCCAACATCTCCAACTATCATACGTCTAGATGCCACATCTTTGTTGAAGTCACATTTTATATCTTGTATTGCATCTATTTGCTCATTTGTTAATTCAAATGGAAGTCTATTTTTCCATTCATCATAAGAAGCATCTACTTTTACAGTTGACTTAAAATATCTTCTTTTTGCTGAGAGTTGTTTCATATATGTAAATAGTTCTAAATATTTTAAAGCATCTATACTCTTTGCATCTAAGTCTTTTAGGTCAACTAATTCAGTGGGAAAATGAAGTTTTAGTATTTGTGCTGCTATCTCTTCTTTTAAGCCCTCTGAGAGTAAGTTCTCTAGTGTTAGGTTGTTTTGTACAAGCCGTAGCATTACATCACTTCTAAGAGCTGATTTGTATTTTGGAGTTATAGCACCTACACTTGTTGTTTTTCTTGGCATCGTTATACTGCAGTTTCCAGTTTTACAATCAACTACTCCATAGTAGTAGTCTCTATCTCCTACTTTAAACTGATGCATCATATATGGTTTTGGACGAAAAAGTACACCACTTATACTGTGTCCTAGGTTATGTGCAAAAAAAGTTATTTGGATTGTATTTGGAGCACGAAAAACAGATTCAACGGTTGCATCTATAAGTTGAGCTTTGCCCATTTGGATTGTAGGATGAAGAGTGAGGTCTTCATATGAGTGAGGAATATTAAGAGAGAGTTCACACCAAGAGTTAACACCTAGTTTATCAAATTTTGTTTTTATATCTTTTGTGAGCTTCATTTTATGTCCTTAGTTTGTAATACTAACTCTTTTTTTAAAACTCATCAAAAAATATTGCAGATTGCAATAATTATTTAGTAACTATTGCAAAACTCATTTCTAAAATTTCTTTATGACTTTTTATATACTCATTAAGGTCTTTTAGTTTTAACTCTTTAACTAACTCTAACTCTTTGATTGAATGACCTAGTTCTTGACCGTTGTAGTACTCCATAAAAGTACGGTTTAGTCTTTGACCCATTGTTTCAACTCTTAAAGGTTCACTTCCAAGTAAGAATTTTTTAGTTTGATCTAGTTCTTCTTGTGTAACACCATTTTTTACAAACTCTGCTATAACTTCTTTAACAGTTTTTTTAGCTTCATCAAGAGAGTCTAACTTAGTTTGTAAATAACCTGTCATAAAGTTACTTGATTTACTAGCACTTACTCTTGCATAAGCAGAATAAGCCAAACCTTTTTTAACTCTTATCTCTTCCATAAGACGTGAACCAAAACCACCTGTTCCTAAGATAAAAGTAGCAACTCTAGCTTTATAATAATCTTTTGAGTCATACTTGATGTTATATGGAGAACCAAAATATACATAAGCCTGCTGAGTATCTTTTTTTAACACAGATTCAGAAGCTTTTTTAGCAACATCATAGTGATGCTGTTGTGCTTCTTTACCCTTTGGCATAGCATTGATAATTTTTTCTATTTCACTCTTTGCAACTTGGATATCAACATCACCACCAATAACTACGATAAGTCTTGAACTAACTAAATGCTCTTTTATAAATGCTTTTACATCATCAAGTTCTATACTTTTTACACTCTCTAAAGTTCCAGATGCAGGGTTTGCTAAAGGAGTTCCTTTAAATAAAACTGCCTTTAACTCATTAGAAGCAACATAGTCAAAGTCATTTGCTTTAGCACTAAGTGAACCCATAGTTGTGGACTTGACCTTACTCATTGCTTCATCAGAAAAGTTAGGATCTTTTAATAAAGAAGCAAACTTTTTAAGTCCCTCAGAAAACTCTTCTTTCAAAGAGGCAAGTTCCATTACAAAAGTTTCTTTACCAGTTGAAGATGAGATATGAATAGCTTTGCTCTCTAAAGATTCAGCAAAAGCAGATGAACCAAGTTTTTTTGTTCCCTCACTCATAATTCTTGCACTAAACTTTGCAAGTCCAGCTTTTGTAGTATCAGTGATTGTTCCACCATTTTTAAAAATAAACTGCATAGTTACAAGAGGAAGGCGCTTGTCTTCTTCAATAATCACAGGTACTTTCAATCCGTTTGTTTGTATATATTCTATAGTCGCTGCCATAATCATCTGTCCTGTAATTAGTAATATTAGTAAAAGTTTTTTCATTATTTGCGTTTTCCTCATCTATTTTCTGGGTTATGACCAGTAAATATTCCTATTGCTTAAGCAAATTTCTTTAAAGTTTCATAAGCTGTATTTCTTACAGCTGGTATCTCACCAATATCTCTGATAAGAGTTACCATCTCTTCTTTTGCCATTGAATAAGCAGCACCTGCACTACTTACAACATTCTCTTCCATCATAGTTGAGCCTAAGTCATTCGCTCCAAACCTAAGAGCCATTTGACCTATATAAGCTCCTTGAGTTACCCATGAACTTTGGATATTTGGCACATTATCAAGATAGAGTCTAGCTACTGCTAAAAGTCTCAAGTATCTATTTGATGATGGTTTATCCATATCTGGGATAAGTCTTAAAAGCTCAGTATTTTGACCTTGAAAACTCCACATAATAAAGGCACGAAATCCACCTGTTTCATCTTGAAGTTTTCTAATCATTTCAAAGTGATCAATTATATCTTCATCACTCTCTACAGTTCCATACATCATAGTAGCAGTTGACTTGATATCAAGCTTATGCGCTTTTCTATGAATATCTATCCATACTTCAGAGTCAATTTTTCTAGGTGCGATAATATCTCGAACTTTATCACTAAGTATTTCAGCTCCCGCACCAGGTATAGATGCAAGACCTTTAACCTTAAGTCTCTCTAACACTTTTTCAACACTTATACGAGAAACCTTAGCTATAAAATCTATCTCAATAGAAGAAAAACCATGAATAGTAATATCTGGATATTTAGTATGAATATGCTCAACTAAATCTTCATACCACTCTATTTTGAGTTTTGGATGAACTCCACCTTGAAATAATATCTGAGTTCCACCAATGTCAAGTAACTCATCTATCTTTGCATCTATCTCATCAAAAGTCAAAACATATGCATCTGCATCTTTTTCATGTCTATAAAATGCACAAAACTTACAGTCAACCCAACAAATATTTGTATAGTTGATATTTCTATCTACAACAAAAGTAGTGATTCCTTTTGGGTGTAGCTCTTTCTTGCGAGCAGATGCCATCCGCCCTAGTTCTTTTAAGTCAGCATTTTTTATTAAATCTAATGCTTCTTCTTTTGTTAATCTTTTTTGCATTGTCCAGCTTTCGTAGTTATTTTGTCCACTATTTCCATCCTTCATTTCTTATGTTTTTAGGTTCTTTCTTAAAGAAGAAAGTATATATAACAAACATTATAAGCAGTGTTACTAAAATAACTACAATCATTTGTACTAATGCACCAAGATTTAAGAGTTTATTCAAGATGCCAGAGTGCATCTTAGTATCTATGTTTACTTCTGCCATTTCTGCTATATGTGTTATTGCACTAACTGCTAGGTTTCCTTTTGGTATATCTTCATGACAAGAAAGACACATGCCTCTACGATCAAGTTTACCTATTTGTTTTTTACTTAATGGTTGGGAGAGTTTGAAGTGATTTCCTACTGTCATCAACTGTGTGCCATTTTCATCTATAAACTGTGAATAATCATGTTTAAGATTTGGAATTGCAAGAATATGCTCATCCGTCTTATTTGAAAGAATCTTTCTGTCAGGACTCATCAAATCAATTATAGTAATTTTACTTGGGTCATTATTTAGTTTTCCGCCACCTACACCAAGTCCAATAGCTTTGTCAGATGCATGACATGATTCACAACTTCTTGATTCTTTTTGAATAGTATGAGGTTGAATAGGAGCCATATCTATAGCATTTTGACCTTCTTTGCCAGCTCCTTCAACATTTTGAATCTTGAAGATGTGATTTTGAAGAAGGGCTTCACCATCTTTACCAATAACAGTTATAGTAGTTTGGTACCCTGGAACAACAGGAGATACTCTGCCCTCACCATTTTGTGCTAGAGCTGGATCTTCCCATCTTAAGTAACTTCTAGTTTCTGTTACTTTTCCAGGAATTAGATACTTTTTCATGTCTCGCATGCCACCAGTAGTTCCATGCTTATCTTGGTCATGAGAAGCTTTTAAATAATCTGGATTTTGTTTTGCATCTGAGTAGTCAACTTTTAAATGACGACCATAACGCTGTGGTGCCCAAGTTGCATGACAAGTATAACACTCCATATTTTGAGTATGCGAGTCTACAACATCCATAGCAATAAGTGCTTTTTTAGAAAGTGCTTTTGTATCTTTTAAAAGTTTAAGAGGTTTTAACTCTATATCCTTTCCAGATGCCAAGTGCATAATAATCTTATTGCCTTTTTTAACTGTTTTTGGAAGTGGATTTCCACGTGCACTTAAGATATAACCATCTTCTGGCTCGGCGACGTAACCTTGTTTTAGATAATCAGCAACACTTTTAGCTGTTCCTCTTGCCTCACCTGTTGCGGCAGTTGTGTTGAACTCATCTGAGTAACCAATTGGAAGTTCCCAAGGGTATTTTGTAGTAGTACCGTGACAATCTTGACACTCTATTTCTACAGCAGCAGCATTTGCCCCGCCTAAAAACCCATCACCATGTAAATCATTTGAAGTATGACAATCTTGACACAACATACCTTTTTGGTAGTGAATGTCTTCTTTCATATGAAGATAACTTTTAGGTTGATTCCCCTCATCCTCAGATGTTGAGTGATACTCTGTTTCCATCAGACCTTGGTAAGAAACACCAATACGTTTTCCACGATTGTGACAAGTTGCACATGTCTCAACAGGAACTCCTGAATACTTTATATCATGAACTTGTACTTTTACTTTTCTTGAACTTTGAATCTGATGAGTTAGTAAATGACCCTTCTTTTTAGAAATCTTCTTACCTACTCCCTCGTAATAACCTTCATTAGAATATGGAATATGACAAGATGCACATCCAATTCCTCTATAGTCACCTCTTTTTTGCCTACCCTTACTTCCGGTATGACATCTAAGACACTCTTGACGAAGATAAGTATTAACAGCTAAAGATGGGTCTTTATGTATCTCTTCTACAGTAGGAGCATCTGCTAGAGTTTGTGTCTCTTGAGGAAAACCTTGTGGTTCCATTTTTGAAAGTTTAGCCATATACTTTTTGTATATTTCACTACCATGACGTGTGTCTGGATTATCTGGATTTTTGGTATTATAAGTTGCTGTCTCATGACTGTAACCTTCTTTAGCACCAAAACTCCACATAGCCCCTTGTATCTTGCCTTGCTCTGTCATCATAAGTGAGTTCATTTGAGCAGAAACTTGATTTGGATGACATGTTCCACAGGTATTTTCATTTATCCAAGGACTTGCTGGTGCAGGATAGTAGTTTTTAGGACCTTCGTTTGTTCTAAAATACTTTACAGTGCCTTTATGCGCATACTTGACACTTTTGTTAGAGGGATTTCCACCGTGACAAACGATACAATCGTTGCCTTTATGACCAGCTTTATCAGCCACTTCTAAAATCGCCTTCATCATACCAGAGTCTCTATCTCTAATATCTTCTATGCCTTTATGACAAACTATACATTCATTTGCTCCAAAGAGCAAAGAAGAGAAAAGTAGCAGTAAAAAAGCGATTTTAATCATCAACTATTCAGGCTTATCTTTAGAAATAGCATCTAAAACACCATTGATAAACTTAGGTGATTGTTCAGTACCAAAAGCTTTTGTAATCTCAACAGCTTCATTTATAACAACTGCAGAGTCAAGCTCACCAAAAATAATTTCATAAGTTGCAAGTCTAAGAGTTGCTCTCTCAATAGCACCAAGTCTTTCAAAATCCCACTCTTTTAAGTGTTCAATAATTGACTTGTCACAAGCTTCAAGATTTTGCATAACACCTTCAAAAAGAGCTATTGCAAAATCTTTTTGCTTGTTACGAATTTTTTTCTCTTCTAAAATATCATCTGTGTGATCTGCAATACTTCCATTACCTAAGTCATAAGCATAAAGAAGACTTACAACTGCCATTCTTGCGTGATGTCTAGTAGCCATTATAGGTTCTCATATAGGTCTAACATTTCAATAACAGTAGTCATTGCTTCAAAACCTTTGTTACCAGCTTTTGTTCCAGCTCTCTCAATAGCTTGCTCAATAGTATCCGTAGTAAGAAGACCAAATGAAACTGGCTTTTGATACTTAAGACTCATAGTGGCGATACCTTTTGTTGCTTCAGCAGAAACATAATCAAAGTGAGGAGTTGCTCCACGAATAACTGCACCTAATGCACAAACTGCATCGTATTTTCCAGATGCTAAGATTTGGTCAATTACCATTGGAAGCTCAAATGCTCCAGGAATTAGAACATGTGTAAGCTCATCTTCATCTCCGCCATGACGTTTGAATGCATCTTCTGCACCCTCTACTAATCTATCAACAATAAAATGATTCCATCTTGTACTAACAATAGCAATTTTTTTGCCATTTAATACTTTTAATCTACCTTCAACCAGTTTCATATACTTTCCTTCATATTTCTTGAATTTTTTTAATTTTTGTTACTAGAGCTTCTAGTTCATCTAGTTTTATCATATTTGGGCCATCGCTTAATGCTACACTTGGGTCAAAGTGTGTTTCCATAAAGAAACCATCAACTCCGACTGCGGCTGCACCAGATGCAAGGTATGGAACCATAGAAGAGTCTCCACCAGTTTTACCATCTTTTGCTGTTGGCATCTGAACAGAGTGAGTTGCATCAAAGATTACAGGTGCAAAATTTCTCATAGTCACTAAGTTTCTCATATCTACAACCATATTGCCATATCCAAAAGAGTTTCCTCTTTCACAAAGGTATACACCATGTTTTAGTGCGTTTTCATATGTAGCCTCTGAACAGCCTCTAGTTTGAAGTACTTTAAGAACAGGGTAAAGCATAGCATCACCACTTAAAAACTGACCTTTTTTAATATTGATCTTAGCATCTGTTTGAGCACAAGCTACTAACAAGTCTGTTTGGCGACATAAAAATGCAGGAATTTGTAGCATATCAGCTACTTCTGCAACAGTAGGTACTTGAACTGATTCATGTACATCTGTAACAATTTTATAACCAAAATCATCTTTAACTTTTTGAAGGATTCTAAGTCCTTCTTGCATACCAAGCCCACGAAAGCTTTCTAAAGATGTTCTATTTGCTTTGTCAAAACTAGCTTTAAAATAAAAATCTATAGATTCATCTTGAGAATAAGACTCTAAAGATTTAGCAATTTTAAATATATTTTCTTCACTCTCAATGACACAAGGACCTGTTAGTAATACCATTAATATACCTCTACAATATCGTTTAAAAATTAAGGCAGATTATAGCATAATGGCTTTAATGTAAAATTACTCACTTATCATACAACTCACATAATTTTCTTATAATAATTATATTCTCAAAAAAATATTTAGGAATATTTTGATATTAGTTGAGATAAACTAAAAGATAAAACGTGTTATTAAGTTACAAAATATGTTTTTAAGACTACATGCAAATACTATTGATTATATATTAATACTATTTAACTATTATGGTTAGATTGTAAAAATAGACTTAATTAAAAATATGGGGGTTTGAAAACCCTTGCAAACTTCTGTATATTGGTAAGAAACCAAGGTATTTCTATAATGGATTATAAAAAAGCTCT
>NZ_JADGFC010000131.1 GCF_016744025.1 Sulfurimonas sp. | reverse complement strand
ATACGAAAATAACTTCATACGTCATATTTATTTATTATAAAGTTATTTTAAAAGTTTTTTCCAAGCTTTTTCAACCTTAGATGCAAGCTTTTTAGTAATACCTTTTACCTCGGTAAGCACAGAAGTATTTTGGTGTAAAACACCTACTACTTCATCAACATTTCCAAAATGTTCTACTATTTTGTTCACTTTTTTACTGCCGATTCCATCAACAGATGTTAAAAAATCACTCAATTCTTCTTTAGTTATTTTAGATTCTTGGGATTGTGATTCACTTGACTCATCTTTTGTTGGATGCGGAGCATTCTTTTCATTAGAAACTTCTTCTTTTGATGATGATTTTTTAGATGATTTTAGAGCAAAGTTATCTTGATAGTTATAGATTTCACTTGGCCACTCTTCACTCCATCTTCTTTTTACATCATGCATTTTGTATTCATTATCAAGGACATGAAGATAAACTTCATTATCACCAAATAGTTTTCTTTTTTTACCAAAATAGGCACCATCATAACTAGCATTGAATGAACCAAAGTGTATGTGTCTCATAGTTCTAAGGATTGAGCTGTCAAGTTTACCTAACTCTTCCCAGTTAAACATAGGAGCATGAGGTTTTCTAAATCTACCTTCACTTAGACTCCACATCATATACTGACCAATCCAGTCTCTTATATAAGGGAATGCTGCAAATGCTGTAGCACACTCTAAGATACGAACCTTTCCGTCTATACCATAAGCAACATCACAAGCCCAGTACTCAGCTTTAGCTGCCTTAGATACTTTTACTGCTAAATCAAGTACGTTTTTTGGAACGTCGTTATAGTCCATACTACCACCTTGAGAAGTGTTAGTTAACCATTCACCTTCGGGAGCACGTCTCCAGAATGCACAGACAGGCTTATGGCCTATTAGCATTACGCGAATATCTGCTTCCATAGGAGCAAAGTCTTGGAAATATTGAGGATGATATTGTTTTTTATCATAAAGGTCTCTAGCTTCTTTATAACTATCTACTTTATGTACAAAGTATCCACCATAATTTGATGGTCCGTAAGATTTTTTAATGATTTTAGGATATTTACATTTTTTAAGAAATTTATCTGCATTATCATGTTTATAGTATACATATGTTTTTGGTATTGGAAGATCATATTTCCAAGCAAATCTTGTAACATTTTCTTTTGATTTATTTGAAAACTGTGTGTCCATTGATGGAATAAATCTAACATGAGGTAAAGCGCGAGCTATCTCTCTAAAAGTTTCATAAGCAGTTGCCGGAATGTTACCGATCAGTACATCGATTTTCTTTCTTTTTACCTCTTTGATAAATCTATCTTTATCATTTTTCCAGTGGTATGTAACTGTCTCTATCTTATTTGGCCAACCTTTAAAGTTTGAGTGATCGAAAAATCTTAGCACATAATCAAGATATAAAAATCCTAATTTTGGTAGTTGTTTATTACTTAGTCCCATATTTTCCTTACTCCTCAGTTTTAATCTATCTTATTATAGTAAAGATGTCTTAAATGTTTATCTTTTTTATCTGTATATTAAATTCTGCACCAAAATGTTTTTCACCATCTATATTTAACTCTCTATTTTGAACCGCTATTGTTCCTTCAAAATGTTTTGAGATGATTTTTTTACTCATAAAAAGGCCTATTCCTGTTCCTTGAGATTTATGTTTAGTTGTAAAATATGGATCAAATATTTTTGTTTTTATTTCAGAAGGAATTCCCCCAGCGTTATCATGTATTTTTACAATAATATAATCATCGTTATCATCTATTTCAATAAGAACTATTGGATTTTTAATTCCTTTATCTTTTAAAGCATCTTTAGCATTATTTAGAATATTTAAAAATACTTGTGCAAGTTCACTGGCACTTCCATTTATTATAAGATCAGAATTTCCATTTCTAATAATGACTCTTATTTGGTTAGCATTATAAATAGCTTCTGTTAGCATAATTGATTTATCTATTACGTCACATATTTTAAATGCTTCTATAGTCTTGTCTTCTTTTAAGAAGTCTCTAAAATCATCTATAGTCTTTGAGAGGTGCTGAGTATGATCTTTTATCTTCGTAAATGTATCATCAAGCTCTTCATCACTAATCAGGTTATTTTTATACCTAAGTTTAGCTCCAGTAGCAATAGTACTAATAGAACTTAATGGCTGTCTCCATTGATGTGCAATATTTCCTATCATCTCACCCATCGCTGCAAATCTTGATTGTTGAGCTATTAAAATGTCTTTTTCTTTTTCTAAAGTTATATTTTGAATATTTGCAACAACAATTCTGTTGCTCTCTTCTATTCTACCACCAAAAGATATTCTAATTGGAAATATTGTTCCATCCTTATGTTTACCATCAAGTTCAAAAACGATACCGCTATGTTTAAGTTTTCCTGTTCTCATGAAGTTTTTCAGACCTTCATTATGTCTGTCTAGATACTTTATAGGAATAATTCTATCATCTATAAGTTTAGTATTAATCATCTCATTTGCACTATAACCAAACATATCTTGAGCACTTTTGTTAAAGGTCAACACCTTAAACTCACTATCAACTGCAATAATAGCATTAGTATTTATTTCAGTAATCATATCTGCATATTTTTTCTGGCTTATAAGTTCTTTAGCTTTTTTCTTTGCACTATTATTGGCAGGTCTAAATATAAATAAGGCTTCAAATACTAAAGTAAGAGAGATAATTAGAAAAATAAACAATTCAACATTTTTTAAATTCTCTGTTTTTTTCTCTGTCTCAATCTGGTAAGTTGTTACAGCATTGTCTAAGTCTTTTAAAAGTGGTTGAGAATTTACAAGTATGTATGTCAAACTTCTTCCATCTCTATTTTTCAAGAAACTTCTTGCTCTACTAATATACTTTTTAACTTTTACATCTAATATAAAAGGTTCCAAAAAATATATCTCTTTTAATTTATCAGACATCTCTAAAGATAATAAATAGTTATGTGAATCTTCCATAACATCAACAGTTTCTTCAAGATTTTTAGTTTTATAGTGAATTGCTAAAAGTGCTATTTTTTGGATAGCATTCTTTGTTTTCCACTAATATTTAATATTTCAGCATCGTTTGATTGTGAGTCTATTAATCTTACAAGGTTTAAATATGCAGATACAGAAAAGAATGCTATTAGAGATAAGGCAAATATATATTTTTTTGTAAAAGAGAGTGATTCTAAAAAGTTAAGCACTAGATATGCTCTAGTGGCTCAGAAAAATGACAACCTTGATATTGATCTACTTTCATTGTCTTAAGTAGATTATATACTTCTTCGCAGTGAACATATTCTGCAACAGTTTTCATACCCAAGGAATGAGCAAAATCATTTATTGTTTTAGTTATAAGAAGTGCATTTTCATCTATATGTATGTTCTTCACTAAAGAACCATCTATCTTAATATAATTTGGTTTTAATTTTAAGAGATATGCAAAGTTTGAATAACCACTTCCGAAATCATCAATAGCTATTTTGCAGCCTAGTTTTTTAACAATATCAATAAAACTGATTACTTTTTTATAATCTGTAATACTTTCACTTTCCAAAAGTTCAAAAGTTATAAAGTTTGAAATATTTTTTTCCAGTAATTGAGACTTTATATAGTTGATTATCTCTTCATTAACAACATCTTCAATAGATAAATTTATATTAATAGATATCTGTTTTTTCTGAGCTTCTCTAAAAGCTTTTTGAATAACTATTTTTGTTAATTGTGGATAAAATTTTACTTTTTTTGCAATATCTAAAAAATGTATAGGAGAATGAACATTATCTCCCTCTAATATACGAATTAATGCTTCATACTTTAGTATATTATTATTAGCATCTACTATAGGCTGATAGTAAACTGTAACGTTGTTATAATTGATTGCATTTTCAATTATTTTAGTCCATCTTACATCATTTTTATACTCTGCATCTAGACTACACTCTTCACAATATATAAAATATTGTAATCTAGAATTTTTAGCTTTTCTAAGTGCCATATCTGCAGTCTCTAAGGTGTTTATTTTTTCATGAGAGACTCCGATGGTTACATTTACTCTTATAATAATGTCGTAATCTAATATATTTAAAGGTTCAGAATTAATTTCTTTCAAAATCAACTTAAGAGTCTCTTCACATTTACGTGTATCTAACTCCGCTTCTTTCATCAATGCAAACTGGTCAGCACTTATTCTATATAATTTACAATCCATATTTTTAACAAAATTTTTCAGTTTTTTAGAAACAGCTTCTAAAACCAAGTTACCTATATGTTCACCATATAAGTCATTTATACTTTTAAATGAGTCTATATCTATAATTAGTAGAACTGGATTACTTATTTCATCCATATCTCTAAGAAGTGATTTTCTGTTTTTTAGCGAAGTTAATCTATCGGTGTGGAGTTGATAATAAAGTTGATCATTTTGAGAACGTAATTCTTGAGTTTTTTCTTCTACTTTTTTTTAATTCTTGATTTATTTTTAAAAGAGAGTCTTTGAGTTTATCATTTTCGATTTTAACTGAGGCTTTTTCTACCGCTTTTAAGAGAAGTTCTATATCAATAGGTTTTATAATATAACCAGTTACTGACTGCTCTATAGTTTTTTTCATATACTCACTATCACTAAAGGCAGTTGAGTATATAACAGGTATTTCAGAATCTATAGTTCTTATCTCATCAATCATATCTATACCGTTCATATTTGACATCAATATATCTGTAATAATCAAGTCAATTTTATCTCTATTTTCTATGTAGAATTTCAAACCATCTTTTCCATCATTGGCTGTAAAAACCTCTTTTACAAATGGAGATAAATTTTGGAATACTTCTTCTTGAAGAGCCACTTCATCTTCAACATAAAGGATAGTGATTGTTTTTAATAGTTCAAAGTTCATAATATATCTTACTTTAATTAGACTGTGGTTTTATTGAATTAGAGATTGTAAAGATAATCAAAAAGAAGAAAATGATTTTATGTTAATATGAGGAGAAGATCCTCATACATTTTGTAGACAAAAAAAGTTTATTTAACTTTTCCTAAAAATTCACAATCTACAGTATTAACTTTAACAAGGTCACCTTCTAGAACGTGATAAGGAACTTGAATAACTGCACCAGTTTCTAGTGTAGCTGGCTTTTTACTTCCACTTGAAGTATCACCCTTGAAGTTTGGGGGAGTATCAGTAATAACAAGCTCCATTATCTCAGGTGCTGAAACAGATATAGCTTTATTTTTAAAGAAAATTATTTCAACAGTAGTTCCATCTTTTAACCATTTAGAAGCTTCATCACACTGCTCATATGTAAGACCTAGTTGATCATAAGTTTCATTGTCCATAAATTGGTACATATCACCATCATCATAAAGGTACTGCATTTCTTTATACTCAATGCTTGGAACTTCAAACTTGTCGCCAGCGTGAAGAGTCTTCTCCACCATTTTACCGTTTAAAAAGCTCTTTGCTTTCATACGAACAAAGGCTGCACCTTTTCCAGGTTTCACATGTTGAAATTCTACTACTTTACAAGGAACTTCGCCTACTATTAAACGAACCCCTTTTTTTATATCGCCCATTCCTACAGTTGCCATAAATACTCTCCTTAATTTTATTGCATAAAATGAAGGAAACCTTCATCTTTTTATTTACGGTGTCAGAAGTAATTCTGCCACCTTCGTTAACACTAGGTTTCCTTCGGTAGGAAGCCCATTGCATTAATGCAATTATTTTATTTTATTTTTGATTGGGTGAATTCTACTATAAAGGTTCTTAGAATGCTATAATGTCACTAAAATTATCAATGGATTTATTAAACTATGGAATTTACTCTAGAAGCAACTTCAAAAAATGCACGTGCTTGTACTATAAAAACAGCTCACTCAACTATAAAGACACCTGTTTTCATGCCAGTTGGAACACTAGGAAGTATCAAAGCTCTTGATATGGATGATGTACTAAATATGTTAGGTGCTGAAATTATTTTAGCTAACACTTATCATATGTATCTTCGTCCTGGAGATAAGACAGTTGCTAAGATGGGTAAACTTCATAAGTTTACAACATTTCCAAAAAGCTTTTTAACAGATAGCGGTGGATTTCAGGCCTTTTCTCTTAGTGATATCTCAAAACCAAAAGAGAATGGTATAGAATTTCGTTCTCATATAGATGGTTCAAAACATTTCTTTACTCCAAAAAAAGTTATAGATATTCAAAATAATCTCGGCTCTGACATTATGATGATTCTTGATGATTTAGTTGCTCTACCTGCAACTCAAGAACGTATCAAACTCTCTATTGAAAGAACTACTGCTTGGGCAAGAGAATCAATAGAATATTTCAGAGAAAAACAAGTAAATGGAATTGGAGTAGAACAAAATATATTTGCTATTATCCAAGGTGGAACGGACAAAGCATTTAGAACTAAGAGTGCAACTGAACTTTGTGCACTTGATTTTGATGGTTTTGCTATCGGCGGACTTTCTGTTGGTGAACTAAACAACGAGATGTATGACACAGTTGAACATACAACTCAATATATGCCAAAAGACAAACCACGTTACCTTATGGGTGTTGGAACTCCCGAAGATTTAATAGAAAACGTTGAGAGAGGAGTTGATATGTTTGACTGTGTTATGCCAACTCGTAATGCTAGAAATGGTACTCTTTTTACATCTTTTGGTAAGGTAAATATTAAGGGGGCTAAATTTAAAGAAGATGAAGCTCCTATTGATCCAGAATGTAAATGTATCACTTGTCAAAGATATTCTCGTGCATACTTAAACCATTTGTTCCGTACTCGTGAAATAGCATACTTCAGACTTGCAACTATACATAACCTTCATTACTATCTAAACCTAATGAGAGAAGTTCGTGAAGCTATCCTAGAAGATAGATTTACAGAATATAAAAAAGAGTTTTATAGAAAAAGAGCGAAGTAGTAAATTTAAGTACATAACTCACTATTATAATGGTTCCCTTTTTCAAGACCAGTAAAACAAGTTTTCTTATTTCACCTCTTTACGATACCAGTGGTAACAGTTTTTGTCTCCTAGGGTCTAA
>NZ_JADGFC010000130.1 GCF_016744025.1 Sulfurimonas sp. | reverse complement strand
CACTCATATTTAATCCCTATATTTTCTATTTCAATTTTATCATTTTTGAAATAAGAAAACAAATTTTACTGGTTCAGTTTTAGGGGTTCATTATATTCATTGATAATCTCCAAAATCATTAAAAGGTATTTTCATAAATAGCACTATATACATCTATTATAACAAAAATTTTAAACGAAGCAAATAAAGAAGCCTAAGTATATTCTTTAAACAGAGTTATGGTTATAATATCAGTATATATAAGAAAATTTATTATGAAATCACCAACAGATACTCAAGGTATGGAGTCCGCTTATTTAAGCGGAATCTTCAATGAAGCACTTCTATTTTTTACTATTTTTTCCATCATGGGAATTATTTCATTTTTTATATCTAGAAGAAATGCTAAAAAGTATGAGCTTGAGCACTCTATACAAGATAGAAAAGACATAAGAAGAAAAGATAACTTAATACACAAACATCTAAATACTTCAGGCATAAAAATAATGGGAAAAAAACTAAAAGATGAAGAACTAGTAAAAAAGCTAGCTCTTGGAGCTATAGACGAAGAGGAGTATAAGATACTAAAAGATGCGCTTGACGCTCTTTAGTAACTACTGTTTTTATCAAAATTATCTAAAAAAAGTTTTTTTACAAATTTTAATTCAGAACTTTTAAACTCACTACAAGTATATGAAAAGTTAAGCTTATTTTTTATTTTGTCTATAAACTTCATTGATTTTAAATTATCTGTATGTGCTAAAAACACTATCAATAGATCTGAGCTAAGTTGTTGAACTATATCTGTTTGTCTTATATTTTCATCTATTATATCAAAAGCTTTACGATCAATTGAATTTATTAGTATAACTGTTAATGGAAGTTTATATCGAGAAGCCCTATAAAATTCATCTTCTCCAATATTTAAAACATTTTCAACCATAAGCTCCATAACATTACCTTCTTTCATATATGACACTTAGATAATTATATCTACATAAGAATTTATATTAACTTATTTTTTTCTTTATCTCGTAAAGATTATCTTTGTATAATGTCCTCATGTTTAAAATAATTATCTCTTTTCTTTTACTACTGTGCTTATTAGATGCTAAAGACATCAAACCAACTTTCAAACTTCGTTCTGTTGGTTATGTCAGTGACTTTGTTGTAAATACAAACTATCTCTATGCTGCAAATGATATGGGGACAATAGATGTCTTCAATCTAAATACCAAGAAGATTGTTAACCAGATAGTTCTTCCCCCACTTATAACATCTCTTAACAAACTCATAGCTCCAAACATCCTAAGCGTTGATTATCTAAATGGAAAAATTCTTATAGTTAGCATAGGCAAAGATGCCTTTAGAAATGTCTGGATATACGAAAATTATGAACTTAAAAATATTATCAATGAAGAAAAAAAGTTAACTATTAAAGAGGCTCGTTTTTTAAGTGATGAACAAATAATATTTGGAACTTTAGGCTCAGAGGTTATACTTCATGATACAGCTGAGCAATATAATCTTTATAAAACTCAAGCTTCACACAGCACACTTGGGGATATGATACTAAGCTCAGATAAGAGTGAAATAGTTATTGCCGATGAGAGTGGTGCTATAAAAATTCTAGATGCTAAGAGTTCAAAACTAAAACAGTCCTACGATTCACAAAATGTTGATAACATTTACCATGTTGCTTACAGTAATGGTATTGTTCTTACCGCAGGACAAGATAGAAGAGTAGCTGTTTATCAAGATGGGCAAAAAGATTATCATATTAAGAGTAACTTTTTAGTCTACTGTGTAGGTCTGAGTCCAAGTGCAAAGATTGCTCTTTATTCAAGTGGAGAAGAACATCATTTGCAACTATTTAACCCAACTACCAAGGTAAAAGGGAATCGTTTAGTAGGTCATGATAAGCCCATAAATCAAATAAAATTTATAAATGAAAAAGAGCTATTTAGTTCTGAGGGTCGTAAAGATATTTTTTACTGGAGATTAGACTAGTTCTTTACATATTTAGCTAAAAAGCTATTTAACTGATTTGCGAACTCATGTGCATCCTTACTTGAAAATGCTTTTGGCCCTTTAGTTATCTCTCCACTTTCACGAATCTTCTCCATCAAGTCTCTCATTGCAAGATATTGTTTGATATTATCAACGCTATATAATTCTCCACGATGATCAATTGCATGAGCATTTTTACTTATAACTCTATCTGCTAAAGGTATATCTGCAGTGATTACCATATCGCCCTCTTGAACCATCTCAACAATCTTATGGTCAGCTTCATCAGCTCCTGCTTCTACAATCATATAAGTAATATTTTTAGATTTACCAATATCTACTTTTTTGTTTGCGACTACAAAGGTTTTGAGCCCAAGTCTCACAATTGAACGAAATAAAATTGGCTTTAAAAGGTTTGGAAAAGCATCTCCATCAACATATATATTAAGCATTAATCAATTCCAATTTCTCTTTTCTTTTTAGTTTTTTTATGGCGTATTCTCGTTTTGAAGCAGAGCTTCTATCATCTTGCTCTTCTGTGTAAACAAGCTTAACAGGACGGCGTATTTTCGTGTACTTTGCACCTTTATCTGAGTTGTTATGCTCATCTAATCGTCTATCAATATCAGTAGAGATTCCGGTGTATAAAGTGTTGTCACTACACTCTAGTATATAAACAAAGTAAGACATAAAAGAATTCTACTATAATATATTTAGAAAAAGGATTTATTTTGGCATTTAACTTAGAAAATACTCTCGTAATTGGCATCTCGGCTACAGCTCTTTTTGATCTCTCTAAAGAAGATAAGTTTTTTGAAAAAGAGTTTAAAAAAGATCCTGAGAATGCTATTGGTGCATACAGAGCATATATGCTTAAAAATGAGCACCTGCCATTAAAAGAAGGTATTGGTTATCCTCTTATTAAAGCTCTGCTTGACTTAAATAAGTACAAAAAAGATGGAGATACTCCACTTGTAGAAGTTGTGATAATGTCAAGAAATTCTCCTGATACTGGAGTAATAGTTTTAAATAATATAAAAAAATTAAACCTAAATATCACACGTTCCGCTTTTACTGCTGGAGAATCAAGTGCTGATTATTTAGACGCTTTTGGTGTTGATTTATTTTTAACTACAAACGAATCAGATGCACAAAAAGTCATAGACAAAAAAGTATGTGCTTCTGCTATTTTATCTATTCCACCTGAGTACAAATGTGATATACCAGAGGGTCAAGTGAGGATAGCTTTTGATGGAGATGCTGTTCTTTTTGATGAAGAGAGTGAGTTAGTTTATAAAAAAGATGGCATAGAAGCGTTTCATGAAAAAGAAAATAGTTCGCAAGATATTCCGATGAATGAAGGACCTTTTGCATCTTTTTTAAAAAAATTAGCAGGCTTGCAAGAAAGACTTCCTATGAAGATGGAACTCTCTCCTGTGCGTATAGCTTTAGTTACAGCTAGAAATTCTCCATCAGATATAAGAGTTATCAAAACATTGAGACACTGGGGTGTTTATGTAGATGAAGCTTTCTTTTTAGGTGGGATTGAGAAGAGCAAAATTCTTAAAGCCTTTAAGGCACACATATTTTTTGATGATCAAGATGTGCATCTTAAGACTTCTTCATTAGTTGTACCCTGTGGAAAAGTGTTGTATCCATCACATTCAGCACTGAATAAGTAAAATATTTATTGCATTTATACTAAAAGCATACAATTTTGTCATTAATCTATTGTAAATAACAAAAAGTTATATTATAATATTACCAATTACATATCACAAAATAATTATTATTTTTTGATACGAGAAAGGTCTTAAATGGTTAAAAATAGTATTATGGTTGTAGAAGATGATGAAATAACAGCATTAAATCTTAAAATATCCCTTCAAAAACAAGGATACGACGTTATTGCAATATGTGAAAATGCAGTTAAAGCTAAAAACAAAATTCAAGCATATAAACCTGATTTAGTTATTATAGACATCTCTCTAGATGAGAGTAACGATGGAATAGAACTAGCAAAAGTCGTTCGACAAAAATACAATATTCCATTTATATATCTAACTTCTTACAGTGATGATAATATTATTTCTCAAGCAAAACTTACTGAACCATACGGTTATATTGTAAAACCTTTTGACCCAGACTCACTTCATGCAAGCATTCAGATGGCTATTTTTAAGTATGAAGCAGAAAATGAAAGAAAAGATAATATAGACTCATTAAAAGTCGATAAACTAAACTTAGAAAAACTTCTTTATTCAAAAAGAACATCTGATAAACCTATCGTTCCTTTTGGAGACAACTACCATCTTGATATTAGTGTTTGTGAAACTTTTTATAATGGTAAAAAAATCAAACTTACTAAAAAAGAGAATGCTTTCTTGCGTTTACTTGTAGCACAACTTGGTCTTGTTGTTAGTTTTGAACAAGCGATGGCATATGTTTGGGATGAAAACGGTGCAACAGAAAATAGTGTTAGAACATTAGTTTGGAGACTTAGAAATAAACTAGAAACTGATATTATTAAAAATGCTTCGGGTATTGGTTATTATATAGAAGAATAATTTATATAAAAAAGAGAAAAGATCTTAAGCGATCTTTATCTCCTCTACTCTACTTTTAATTCTATCAAAAACTTCTCTATAGTTATATTCACTATTTTCAGACTTTGCCATACTTTCCATCTCACTTGAATCTTTTTGTATACACTCTATTCTAAAGTTTCCACTTGATCCTCTTATGCTATGAGCACTTAGCGCGATTTTTCTATAATCTTTTCTATCTATTAATTTGCTCAATTCAGGTATCTGTTTTTTCATCTTTTTAATAAAAAGACTCAAAAGCATAATCAACTCTTCATCACTAAGCATAAGATCTTTTTTTAGTTTTACAGAATCTAAGCCAATTATTCCATTTTGAGGAATGTCATTTTTTACTTCACGTACTTTACGAGTATCAACTTTTAAATATAGTGCAAAAACTTTTTCTAACTCTTTTAAAATAATTGGCTTACCTAAAAAAGAATCATATCCGCTTGATAAGCCTCTCTCTTTAGCACCTTTAATAACATTAGCTGTAAGTGCTGATACAGGAGTATGTCTAAGTCCTTTTTTAATTTCATACTTAGAAATCTTTTTTACTGCCTCAGTACCATCCATTATCGGCATCTGCTCATCCATTAAAATAAAATCATAATTATTTTTTTTGTAAAACTCAACAGCTTCATGACCATTGACCGCAATATCAAAACTTAATCCATATTTTAAAAGTATTATTTTAATAAGCTCCTGATTTGCTTCGTTATCCTCTGCTACAAGTAGATGGCCTATGTACTGAGTAGAGAGTTCATGTTCACGAGGGACATAGGTATCTGGATTAAATAACTCACTAAAAGTATCTCTAATCTTTGAGCAGTATAGAGGGAATGAAATAGCGACTATATGATTATATTTGTCATATTTATCACTAGCTTTACTTGCCATTGCTATAAATTTTTTATCTGAATTTATTGCATTAGATATAAACTCTTTGTCTACATCATCTTCTATAAAAAGAGCTATATCAAAATAACAATCGAGGTTATCTACAATCTCTGCATTCATACCAAAGACATCTGCATATCTCATAAATGATTCTTCTTTATAAATATTTTTAGATTTTTTTGAGTAGACAACAATTTTAAGAGGGGTAAAATCACTCACATCTTCAGAAATTGGACAAAGTTCACTATGAGCTACTACAGGAATATCAACCCAAAACCTACTTCCACTACCAAGACTTGAGGTAGCATGTACATTTCCATTCATATGTTTTGCTAGCTGATGACTGATTGAAAGACCTAAACCTGTTCCATCTAAAAATTTTTGATCGCTAAATTTAACCTGGGTAAAGGCTGTGAAAATATTTTTAATATCATTTTCTGCTATACCTACACCATTATCTCTTACACTTAAAGTTAGAGTTCCATTACGAGAGTAGGCTTCAACACTTATATGTCCACCTCTTGGAGTAAACTTCACAGCATTACTTAAAAAGTTAGACAAGATTTGTTTGATTCTTAGAGCATCTGCATATAACTCTTTTGGAATGTAAGGATCAATATAAGAGGTAATAGTAATCTCTTTTGCATTAGCACTAGCGACAAAAAGCTCCATAGTATGAGTTATTTCATCATGAAGTTCAAATATCTTTGGTTCAATAGTAAACTCACCACTACGAAGTTTTGAGAAATCTAGGATATCATTAATAATACTTAAAAGGTTTTCTCCACTATTTAAAATAATATCTAGATATCTTCTATGTTTCTTAGACACATCTTCTTCAATTAAAAGCTTTACAAAGCCTAAAATTGCGTTTAAAGGAGTCCTAATCTCATGTGACATATTTGATAAGAAGAACTCTTTTGCTCTAGATGCTTTATCAGTTTCAAGTCTTGCATCTGTTAATTTTTGAAAAATAGAATCTGTATAGTTTTTTAATATTTCTCTAAAACATTTATCAAAAATGTAAGAAATTTCATTAGCCATATCTTTAGAATCAAGAGCTTTATCATAAGAAAAATCTACCATAGAACGGCGAAAATAACTACATATTTCAAAAAGTTCATCCGCACTTATCTCTCTTTGTTTTAAGAAAGAGAGTAAACTTTCCATTATTGGGCAGCTTTGTAAATCAACTTTTTCATCTATTATTTCCATAAAATAGTCAAAAACACCACTGGCATATTCATCTAAAAAATGTTGTTTATCTATATTATGTTGTTTCAATATCTTTTTTGGTGAATCATAAGAGAGCCACTGTAATAAGATAAAATCTTTTGATTTGATAAAAATATCTTGTGAGTTACTTAAATTTGGTATTTGTGATTTCATTATTTACCTATTGATTTTCTTTTATGGATTGATTAAGAAGTATGATAATATCATCAAAAGAGATAACCTTACAAGTGATATTGCTACAACTCCAAATATGCTCATATTATAACAGTTGGTACATATGCTAAATCTTTTATTTTCATAATAAGAGTAAAGTATAATGAACCCCTAAAACTGAACCAGTAAAATTTGTTTTCTTATTTCAAAAATGATAAAATTGAAATAGAAATATAGGGATTAAATA
>NZ_JADGFC010000129.1 GCF_016744025.1 Sulfurimonas sp. | reverse complement strand
GAAAATCATGATACGTGATGCCTATGACCCTTTCTCATATGAGAAAACTGGCAGAAGTGGTGGCGTTAATGTCATTGATCTAGCCAACCTTAATTCTTGCTCATTTATAGAAACTCAAGACTTAGGGAAAATTCACTCTGATGGTAAATTTGAAATCCTTGGCAGGTTTGATAACTCAGATGTTAGGGGATGTAATTTGTTGGTGAGTGAGTAGTAAAAAGATGGATATATAGTAAAGGAGCTTACCACTACAGTAAGCCCCTTTTCTTTACTAACTATTAACTTAAAATTAAATGATTTAGGGGTTTATTTTCTAAGAATAAACCAAACATCAGGGTTAGCCACACTAGTCATCTTCACTTGAGTAGGGTTATCAGCATTATCCATTTCAACACTGTATGGAGTATTATCAGTAACAATATTAAGTAAAGGCATTAAATGAGTATACCATTTCCAATTAAAGCCACCTTCTTTTTTAGTTAGATTCAAATAATCTGGATGACCTAATACACCACCAAAATTTAAATGATAATCAGTAGCATATTTATTGGATTTAGTATAAAAACCAATTCCTTTAGCACCAATTCCCAAAGAAAATGTAGTCTCTAAAATTTCACCATAAGTCTTACCATTAGCCACATAAGCCTCAATCCATGCTGTTCTAACAGCGACTGAACGATCGGCTGCAACATCGGTATCACAAGTCCATCTAGCTGATGTTAAATCAACAGGAGCTTTTATAATATCGATAATGATCTCATTATTTGCAGAAACAAGCTGATTAGTTTCAACATTAAAGCTTAGTTCTTGAACTGTAACACCCAATATCGTCAGTGGTTCATAAAAACTAATACCTGTTGGTGTAGGAATAAAAGCAGCTTTTTCTGATTTAGCCTCTTTGTTTTCGGTATAACTGAATACCATACGATGATCATTGAGGCTAAGTGCTACTTTGGATTTATTAATTGTTGCTTCTAATGATGAGCCTTTGAATAAATTTGAAATGGTGTTTATCTTTACCAAATAAACCTCAGCAGCCTCTTTCATTTTTGTCATACGTAAGACATTACTGGTCTTAATCCCTTTTAGGGTAATCACATCATTCTCATTCGATATGATTAAGAACTCGTAATCTCCACCTTTCCCGAGGTATTCTGATGCCGAAGGATTTGCAAATTTATGCATTAATGAGTTGTATGTATTGAATGTTAATACAGGTCCGCCGTATGAAATAACATCATACATTGATGTCTCTGGTTTTGTAAGATCTGCCATGCCTTCGTACCAAACTGTAACCTCACCATTAGCCGCAAATTTCACAACATAATTGTATCCGCCATATTTCTGATTTTCTTCTGGAAAATATTGGAACAACCAACCTTGTTCTGAAGATTTAAGAGCAGTATCATACGCTTTGTTTGCACCAGCTTTTCGTTGTGCAGCTGTTTCGTCAAAAAGTAAATCGGAGTTGTTATCGCAGGAAGCGATACCCATACTTAATAACAAGCCAAACAGCACTATATAAATATTCTTTTTCATAGTTCTTAGTTTATTGTTATATTATCAAGATCTTGCTCATCAAGCTTTTTAGCACGAGAATCGATAGCTTCGCGCAATTCATTCATATCAATATCCCAAACATCTTTCATGTAAGATTTTATGATAGTTATTTTTTGCTCAATAATTGGTCGACCAGTCTCACCAGCAGCAGCAATTTTTGTCTCCCATGATTCTGGTGTATTGGTAATGTAATGGGCAATTAATTCAACAAAATCTTCATTAGTTTCCTTACTAGAATAATCACTAATAAAACCTTTTGCAGCAGATTCTCCAGCATCCCATGCATCGTTCCATGAACCGCCTACATAATCCACAGCCGATATTTTATCAAAATCAGTAGTATAATCTTTGGTTTGATGAAGGATATGTGAGAATTCATGAAAAATTGTACGGAAATAAAATTCATACAATCTATCAACATTAGTAACATCAAGAGAATTGATCATATAAAGAGTGATTTTTAATCCACCTTCCGCAGTTCCTAACATAAAGGTTCCATTATTTCTGTAACCAGCAGAACCCACCATCATAAACATTTTAGGGAAATACTTCTTTAAGAAACCATCAGGAGCAACTTCTTCATAAGCATCTAAACATAAATACTTAATCAGGTTAGCCATTTTAATTGAGTTCTCATAGCTTGCAGGAACCAGTGCATAGGACATATCTGATTCAATATCCTGCATTTTATATTGAAAATCGATATTGTAAGTATCAACAAAAGTTTTCTCTAAATACTTATCAAAATCGTTTTGTTCACCATTCCCCATATTTATAACACTAAAGTCTGGATCTGGTTCGTCATCTTTAGAACAAGCACCCAAAACAAATAGCATTACTGTGGCAAGAAGCCAATATTTTATTTTAGTCATAATTCGTTTTTTTATTTATTACTTATCGAGGATTTGCAACCAAACCAGCACTTATAACGTCTTGTGGCAATTGAATAGCCTTACGTAAATCATCAGCTTTTAACACATCTAAAACTATTACTGTGTCGTCAGTTTGAAGTTGGTAGCGAGGTACCTCCATACCATATCGCTTAATATCGAACCAACGTAACCCTTCATGAAGGGTTAAAATTCTACGACATTGTAATACGTAATGAATAAGATTTTCTTGTTCGCCAGGAGTTACTGTAAACTTAGGGCTTAACTTTTTCTTTTGTGTTGCTTGAGCTTTACTTGAATAAGCCATAGCATTATATAAAGTATTAACCTGTTCTAAAGTGACTTCTTTATTTTTATAAATATTCTTACTCCATAAGTTCATGTCTGCTAAAGCCAAGGCGTTTTCTCCTAGCATAATTTCAGCTTCAGCACGAACTAATAGAGTTTCATCAGTTGTAAATGGAATTAAGACTGTTCTAGAATAACCAATTCCTGCAACAGCATCAGTCACTTCAAAAATATAAGGAATCTTATAAAAAAGTGTTTTATCTATATTATTTCCAGCATAAACAAAAGGTCTAAAATTATAATCAGCTGAGACAACAGTCCCCCAAGGGGCTGGAGCTAATAAAGTTTGTTCTGCAGCAAGTTTCGCTGAATGATTAAAACGTGAACCAGTATAATAGCCACCAAAATAAACACCCAAGCTAGATCCTGCAGTTACGGCTAATAAATTAGCTGGATCATTTATATAGGCATTACTAACAACACTTGTTTTTCTAGGTAAAGTTCCCATAGCTGCCCAGTCTCTTAATTGTGCTGAAGGATCAGATGTCACCACAACAGTAGCATAATCTTTAGCTTTTTGCCATTGTTCGTAATACAAATTAAAACGAGCAGCAAAAGCATAAGCAGCTTTTTTAGTAAAATGATAAGCCCCAATTTCATAGATATCATCACTAATTAAAGGTAAAGCAGCCTCAATATCAGCGTTAATCTTTTCGTAAACATCTTTTACACTCCCTCTTTCATACTGAGGATTAAGAGTCGTCTCCGATTTTTCCATATAAGGAATACCAAGGTCTGTTGCACTTGTTGTTGCATTATAATGCTTACAAAACACATTTACTAATACAAAGTGCGAATAAGCACGTGTAATTAAAGCTTCACCTTTTTCTGCCAATAAATTCTCTTCTCCAAGCTTTGCAATGGCAGCTAAAGCTTCGTTCGAATGTGAAATAGCGGTATATGCACCTGACCATATGCCTTCAGTATCATCATTATCGGTTTCGGTTACATCTTGCCAATTGGCAAGTTGTTCATGAAATCGAGTCGATTTTGGATTAAAAGTACCCATATCATCAATATTATCAGACGATACTTCAGTGACCAATGCATAGGATCCCTCAGAATATGCTGAGACCAATAATTTCCTAATTTTCAACTGACTATCAACCTCTGCACGATTATCTGGTGTTTCGTCGAGATAACTATCACACGAAGCTGCAAACAGACCGAACAAGGCTATTAGTAATATATTTATTTTTTTCATATTATAATTTTTATTCTATTATAAACTTAACTTTAAAGTAAATGTAAACTGCTTAGGCACTGGTGCAGCTACACCTCCAGAATTGAAAAATTCAGGATCTTGACCATTTAATTTATCATCAGAATATAATAGGAACAGATTCGTTGCTTGTACTTTAACAGATAAATTGTTTACACCTAATTTTGTGGCAACAGTTTTAGGAAATGCATATCCCAATGAAATTTGTTTCATTCTAATAAAATCACCCTTTGCAATACGAGCCGAAGAATAATTGTATGCGTTATAAGCTGTTGCAAGATCATATGCTCCAATATTATCTGCTTGTCTTGCTGTAGCAATAACAGGTATATTGGTAAATTTTTCATCACCAGGTTTTACCCAACGATTTTTAAATTCACGAGGCAGTGCTGCAAGATCTGAATAAGAACTATTAAACACAGGATCAAGACGAACCACGTTACCAAAAGCGTAAGTCATAAAAACATTTAGAGATATTCCTTTATAAGTAAACACGTTGCTTAAACTACCAATATCAGTAGGATCGACAGATCCTGAATATTCTAGGAAATCTAGCTTGTCTCTTTCCTGAAAATAGATATCACTTACAGTAACCTCATCTTTATGATTTGTAAATGTTGGCAAACCTTCATTGTTTAAGCCTTTGAAAGGAATAGAGAAAATTGAACGTACATTATAACCTTCTTTAGCAAAACCTGTACCTGAAACCAAATCCATAACATTCGATGTGGTTTGTAAGTCAGTAATTTTATTCTTTGCTTTCGAATAAACAAAGTTGGTTACCCACGAAAAATCTTTGGTTTGAATATTCTTAGTAGATATTGAAAATTCAAAACCATGAGATTCCATTGAAGCTACGTTACCAAATTTAGTAACCTCACCACCAAGACCTTGAGTTTTTATAATTCCAATCAAATCGAAATTATCACGTGTGTACCAGTCTATTGTTGTATTGATACGGTTGTCTAGGAAGCCAATTTCGGCACCAATATTAATCTCATGTTTTTTTTCATAAGTTAGTTCACTATTCTCAAGAGATGCAATTTCCAATGCACTCTCCTTAACACCAGCAGTAGGTCTCCAAGGGGTATTACTTCTAATATCGACCAATGAATTGGTTACATTAGTTGGTCCTCTATCAGCAGTTAAACTATATGAAGCTTTTAATGTGAAGTTTGAAAGAATAGGCTTAAGTTGCTGGAAAAAAAATTCTTCGTGTGCATTCCATGCTCCCGAAATATTCCAAGTTGGTAACCAACGAGCACTCTTCGATTTTCCTAACTTATTCGATCCCTCGTAACGTAATGTACCATTAATGGTATATTTATGATTATACGAGTAAGTAGCATTTCCAAAGAAAGCCATATTGCGGTACCTGGTGTTTTCCATACCATAGTAAAGGTTATTGTTTTCAACACCTTTTTTAAACAATCTGTAATCGTAAAAAGGCATCTCACCCATTGAGTATTGCATCCCCCAACCCGTATTGTTTGTTTTCTTTCTATCGGAAGAATTTACCTCGGCACCAGCATACAAGTTTAAAATATGAACGCCCTTAAATACATCTTTATACGAACCAGTCGCTCTAAAGTCGTAACTAAGCATACTATAATCGGTACGTTTATAAATACCTCCCTGTGGCAAAATACTTACTGGTAATGCATAAGGATCATCAGGATCGGTATACAAGAAAGGATTCTTGTCACGAATAGTAGAATTAGGCATAGTTCTATAAGCTTCAGCTTGATTCGAGAATTCAGTAATATTATGTTCTTGAGAAGTAGCAGAATACTTTAGAGCTCCTAATGCACTAAATTCTATTTTAGTAGTAGGCTTCCATTTCAATTGAGTTTGAAATTTTACATCAACAACATTTAAGTCAATAAAATTTTCGCTTAACTCTTTTTTAATATTAAAAGGGGCAAGATTTCTTGTATAATAAGCATTGGGGTCAAGAGTTCTTGACGAATTTAATGCGAAAGAGTATGGGTTAATATCGAAATCTCTTTTCACTTTACCTGTAACCTCATCTGTTTCTTGTGATAAAGTCCCTGGTGCTTTTTGTTTACGATAAGAAGCATTACTAATCGTATTGAAAGATAGATTATCTAAAATCTTAAAATTCGACTTAAAATTAGCGGTATAGCGGTTTACTTTACTCGATTGAGTCCAACCTGGATCAAGTAATGCACTTACTGAAGCATAATAAGTTGCCTTATCAGTACCAGAAGACATGCTTATGGAGTGACTCTGCATGATATTGGAATTAAACAACTCTTTAAACCAATCTGTATTTCTTTGTTCTGCTTGACGCAAGAATGCAGCTTTAGCTTGCGGCGTATTTTTTAATAAAAATTTTCCATTAGAGTCAGTTTTGTTAAGTCTCTGATACATTCTTCCATAAACACCACTTTCAGCAGCAGTTGCAACATCAGCATAATTTAGCCATCCACCTTCACGCATATCTTCGTAAACAGACATTTGTTCTTGCGAGTTCATGATATTGAAATCTCCATATGAAGGTGTTAATCTTGAAGTAAATTCACCTGTATAAGAAATACGGCTTACACCAGGAACACCTTTTTTTGTTGTAATAACAATTACACCAGCCATTGCTCGTGCACCATAAATAGAAGTTGCAGAACCATCCTTTAAAACCTCAAAACTTTCAATATCATCAGAGTTTAAACCTGCAATAGCAGAACTAATCAATGTAGATACATCACCTGAAGAAAGAGCATCTGAACTTATTTCAACAATATCTTCTAAAATAACACCATCAATAACCCATAAAGGTTTTGAACTACCATAGATAGAAGTTGCTCCACGAACACGAATCTTAGGTGCAGCGCCAAAAGTACCCGATACATTTTGTACAGATACACCTGCTGCTCTACCTTCAAGTGCTCTACTAATATCAGGGATACCAGCTAATTTGATTTCTTCAGCTCCTAACTTCTGACTAGCACCAGTAAATAATCGTTTATCTGTTGAAATCATACCTGTTACAACAACTTCGTTTAGGCTTTCAGAAGAAGATTCTAAAGTAATATTAAGTTGTTTTTGGTCTGTGATTTTAACTTCTTTAGGATTCATTCCTACAAAAGAAAATACTAAAATTGCATCTTTTGAAGGTACCGAAATTTGGTATTTACCATCAATATCAGTTGAAACACCTGTACTTGTTCCTTTAATAACTACTGATACGCCAGGTAGAGTTTCACCTTGATCATCGGTAATAACACCAGAAATCTTTTTGTTCTCTTGTGCTGTCTTT
>NZ_JADGFC010000128.1 GCF_016744025.1 Sulfurimonas sp. | reverse complement strand
ATATAATATTAGTTAAAATATACAAACAAAAAGGAAAACAAATGAATAGAATCGTAAAAATAGCACTTGCTGCAATGTTACTGTTAGGAATGAGTTCTGCTACACTAAATGCAGATGTTACAAAAGGTCAAAAACTTTATCTTAAAAAGCTAAAAGGTGCTTGTGGCATGAATGGTGCAAAGATGGCTGCTCAACACTCTCAAGATGAGTGGTCAGAGTTAAAAGAAGAAGGTAAATTTACAGATGAACTTAAAAAGATTTGTCCAACTGCTAAAGATAAAGCTTTAAAAGCTAAATACCTTGATCACTATTATGATTTCTTTTTCGAATATGCTAATGACAGTGGTAACGTGCCATCTTGTTAATTAACTCTTGAGTCACATTCTGTGACTCAAACCCCTTTGACTTAAGCCTCCAAACTACTTTTTTTATCTATAATTTTAAATGCCTATAATCAATGATTGCCAACAAGCTCGTTCAGAGATAACTGCCTTTACAAAATTTAATAATGGCTCATTTGCTTTTTCAACTAAGCATCATGGAGCAAAAATTATTAATACCCAAGAATGTAGTATTGAACTAAGTTTTAAGCATGAAGATCTTAACTCCCAAGTAAAAGCTGTATGCTTTTCTCCTGATGCTAAATTTATTGCCTATGCAACAAAAACTCACCTTCATATTGCCAATATACTAAACAAAGAGGTCATTAAAAGTATCTTCCTTGATAATGAAGATATAACTCTTTTATCTTTTGATTTATCTTCTAAGTATATTGTTGCTGGAAATAATGAAGGAAGAGTTTTGTTGTTTAAGTATAACTCAAGTTCTCAACTTGCCAGACTCTGCTCTTTTGCATACCAAAAGACTAATACAAGTCTCAAAAAAAACTTTGTAAGCGCAATTACATTTTATAAAAACCTTTTAGCTGTAAGTGGACTCGGTGGTGCTATTTTTATCATCGACTTATATTCAGGTACAAATAAAAACATATTACTTCATGGAACTTCACGTAAAGATGCATTGTGCTTTATAAATGAAAACACAATTGTTAGTGGAGATAATGATGGGAATCTACAACTTATATCTATCCCAAACAATAGCATTATTAAAAGTATCAGTTTGCCATTTAGAAAAATTAGCCAAATAGTTACTATCCCTGATACAAAATATCTTATTATTCATGGCAATACTAATACAATGATAATTATTGATTCCAAAGAATACAAAATCATTCATAATAACTACATAGAGTTTGAAGATGATATAGATGTAATCGAAGCACTTGATGCTAAGACATTAGTTGCATCTTTAAAAAATCAAAAAATCGTACATGTTAAACTTCCAAGTAGGCAAAGACTTAGTTCACTGATTTTGCATAACTCTTTAGATGCAGCCTATGAGCTTATAGAAAATGAACCAATGCTAGAAAACACTATAGAGCATAACTCATTGGAGATAATGTTTCATAAAGCTTATCAAGATGCAGCAGATGCACTTATTAATCAAAATAAGGAATTTGCTAAGCAGTTAATGTTGATGTATAAAGATGTTGCTTCAAAAAAAGAGTCTGTAAAGCTTCTATTTAAATCATTTGATAACTACAATAGATTTAAAACACTCTACTTAGAAAAAAAATATTCACTTGCTTATGCAATGAGTAGTAAGTTTCCTGCTTTAAAGATGACAACACAATATAGAAAAATGGAAGAGAGATGGAAAGATACTTTTACCAATGCACAAAGACATATTCTTCTAGGTAAACCAGACTATGCAAATGCTCTCTTACAAGATTATATAACTGTTACACAAAAGCGTCCAATCATACAACTCATACTAAAGCATAATGATCTCTTTATAGATTTTTTACGAGCCTTGGATAAACAAAACTATAAGAGGGTAAATGAAATAGCAAAAATTAATGTTTTGTTTACTCAGATGCCAATATATGAAACTCTTGAGAATGATATAAAAAAATCTATAATAAGAATTAAAGCCTATATAAAAAAGAATAAAATAGAATTAGCTAAAAAGAGTCTAGAAAAAATAGAAGATATGCCCGGTTTTACAAAACAAGTAGAAGAGTTACATTCAATGTGTGATGAGATGCTAAGACTTCAAGAGTTTTATGAAAGCAATGACTTTTACTCTTGTTATGAACTGATTGACCTTTTTTCACATCTTAGTTTTAGTGAACTTGGTGAACTATTACAAAGACACTGGCAAAAACTGATGAATGAATGCGAGGAGTCTGCACTTAAAGGAAATATTGAAGGTATTAAATCTGTTTTAGGTCAACTAATAACATTAGATGCAAGGAAAGATAGAATAGGTGATTTACTAAGGCTTGCTTTTCAAGTTCAGATAAAATATTTTCTAGCTAATAAGAAGTTTAAGAGTGCTCAGAGCGTTATTTATTCTTATGTTGATATCTTTACTAAGGATAGTGAAATTAGTTCTTTAATGCTTAAGTATGAGTCTATTACGCATAATAAACTAGCTATTACTCTTCCATCAGATGCAGAAGTATCTAGAGACAGTTGGTTAAGTTCAAAACTTATTGTTGATTAGGAGAGATAAGAGCAGTAAGTTCTTCTAAAGAGTTTTTATAACTTATTTGCTCATCTGCATATTGAGACATAAATTTTTCCATACCTTTTTTCTTATCCATTGCTTCGTCAAGTTCTGAATCAGTACCTTTAACATAAGCACCTATACGAATGAGCATCTCATTTTCTTTTAAAAGAGTATAAAGTCTTCTAAACTTCATAACTACTCCAAGATGCTCTTTTGAGATAATATCATTCATAACTCTAGATGCAGAGTTAAGTACATGAATAGGTGGATAAATACCAAAGTCTGTAAGTTCACGAGAGAGGACAATATGTCCATCTAATATAGAACGAGATTGATCAGCAATAGGATCACTCATATCATCTCCCTCAATCAAAACAGTAAAAAAAGCAGTAATAGAGCCTTTTCCTTCTTCTTTACCAGCACGTTCCATAAGCTGAGGCAAAAGTGTTAGAGATGATGGTGGATAACCCTTTGAAGTAGGCGGTTCACCAAGAGCCAAGCCAATTTCTCTTTGAGCCATAGCAAATCTTGTTACAGAATCCATCATAAAAAGAACATCTAAACCTTGATCTTTAAAAAACTCTGCAACACTCATAGCTGCAAAAGCTCCATACTTACGCATAAGAGGAGAGTCATCTGAGGTTGCTACAATAATTACTGTATTTTCTAAATTACCACCAAGATTTTTTTCTATAAACTCAGGAACCTCTCTTCCACGCTCACCAATCAAAGCCACAACTTTTATAGGAGCTATTGAACCTTTTACAATCATTCCCATAAGTGTTGATTTTCCAACACCACTACCTGCAAAAATACCGAGTTTTTGTCCTTTTCCACATGTTAAAAGACCGTCTATACTCTTTACTCCAACACTAAAAATCTCATCAATCATTCCTCTTTTCATAGCTGCAATAGGAGCTTTAATGATTGGTGACATTTTTGATGTATTTATTATTCCTTTATCATCTATAGGACGCATAAAAGGATCAACTACTCTTCCAAGAAGAGCATCTCCAACAGGGATATTCATACCGGCTTGATCTAAAAAGACTCTATCTCCTGAGCAAAAACCTTCGACAAAACTAAATGGAGTTATAAAAAAAGTAGAACCATCAATCTCTGTTACCATACCAACTGTTTCTTGAGTAGTTGAATTTGAAATGATTTTAACCATATCACTAATACTTACACTTAGTCCGGTAGCCGTAATAATTGTAGCATTGATTTTTACAACCTCGCCAAAAGCTACTGAGTAGTTTTTAGAAGAGATTTTATCTTTTAGTGATTTAAATGGCATGATAGGATTGCCTTAGTAGCGAGTACCTGTAGGTGAATTAATCAGAGAGAAAAATTCACTTCTTGTTTTTTCATCTTTTTTGAAAAGACCACGAAGTGCTGATGATGTTGTAGTAGAGTTAATTTTTTCAACTCCACGCATCTCCATACACATATGACGAGCTTGTATAACAACAGCTACACCCTTTGGTGCAATTGCGTCCATAATAGCATCTGCAATCTGTTCTGTCAATTGTTCTTGTATTTGCATACGACGAGCAAATACATTTACAACTCTTGGTATTTTAGAAAGTCCTACAACTTTTCCATCTGGAATGTAAGCAACATGAACACGACCAATGATAGGTAGTAGATGATGCTCACAAATTGAGTAAAACTCTATATCTTTTAGAAGTACCATTTCGTCGTTTGAACTTGTAAATAGTGCTTTTTCTAAAATTTCTTTTGGGTTTTCTTTGTATCCGCCATATATAAACTCATATGCTTTTCTTACCCGAGCAGGAGTCTCTAAAAGACCTTCTCTACTTGGGTCTTCATTTACATGAAGCATCATTGTTTGTACAGCTTTTTCAAATTCTATATCTTCGTTTTTATTCAAAGTTTTGCCTTTAAAATATACTCTAAGATACTAAAACATGAGGAACTATCAGTGGATATTTCTTCATTTTTCTAAAGATATGCTTTCTTACTATTTGACGTAGGTCATTCTCTAACGCTCTTGGATTTTCAATTTGTCCATCTTTAACGTGAAGTAAGAAGTTTTCTAAGATATCTTCCATCTCTTTTGCGAAAGCTTTATCTTGCTTATCTGCAACGATACCAAATGTAGTAACCTTTGGTTTTGCTTGCATTTTACAGTGTTTTCCATCAACCTGAGCAACAAGCATAACGATACCATCAGATGCAAGTTTTTGACGATCAAGAACAATATCATCTTCAATTTGGTGATTATTTTGATTATCAATATATGTTTTACCAGTTTTAACTGTTTTAACTTTACGCATATATTTTGGAGCAATCTCTATCTGATCACCATCAGTCATAATCATGATATTTCTCTCAGGAACACCACACATCATACCTGTCTCTTTATGTGCCATTACATGGTTATACTCACCGTGAACTGGTAAAAAGAACTTAGGGTTCGTAAGACGAAGCATAAGTTTTTGCTCTGGAATAGAAGCATGACCAGATACGTGAATATCTTTTTCTCTAGAAATTGTTGCACCAGCACGTTGCAAGTGATTTAACATACCAGAGATAGAACCTTCATTACCAGGAATTGCACGTGAAGAAAGAACAATTAAATCTGTTGGTTTAATCTTCACATGTCTATGCTCACCAATAGACATTCTAAATAGTGCTGAACTTGGCTCACCTTGTGAACCTGTAGTAACGATAAGAACTTCTTTATCATTCAGGTTTGAAACCTGATCTGGTTCTACAAAAGCACTTTTTGGTAGTTTAATATAGTCATACTGTAAAGCAATCTCAATATTACGTTCCATTGAGCGCCCGATAACACAGATTTTACGACCATATTTAATACCATACTGAATAGCTTGGAAAACACGGTGAATGTTTGAACTAAAAGTTGAAAGTAAAACACGACCTTCAGCCTTAGCAAAAACTCTATCTAATGCCGGAGCAACACTTAACTCTGATTGAGTTGGTAGTGGATTGTAAGAGTTTGTCGAATCACTTAAAAGACATAAAACACCTTTCTCACCATAGTGAGCAAGTCTGTGTAAGTCAGCAGTATATCCATCAATTGGTGTATGATCTATTTTAAAGTCACCAGTGTGAATAATAGTTCCTGCATCTGTTGTGATTGCTAATGAAGATGAGTCTAAAATAGAGTGAGTCATATGCATCCACTCAATTTTAAAATCTTCACCAATTTCATAAACTTGTCTTTTTACAACTGGGTTAAAGTGTTTTCTACAGTCTTTAATATGATGTTCATCAAACTTATTACCAATCATCGCTAAAGGAAGTGGTGTTGCATAAATTGGAAATTGCATCTCTTTGAAAAGATATGGCATTGCACCAATATGATCTTCGTGAGCGTGAGTAATTATTACCGCTTTTATTTTATCTTTGATTTGACGTAAATAAGCAAAATCTGGTACTAAAATATCTACACCATGCATATCTTCATCTGGAAAACTCATTCCAATATCAATTAAAATAGCTTCTTTATCAGTTTCAAATACCGTAATATTTCCACCGATTTCACCAAGACCACCAAGTGGAGTAACACGCACTTTAGACTTAGAGTTTAAGTCTAGTTTATAGTGAGGGTTTAGTCTCTGCTTATGAGCTTCTTGATTTTTAACTACAAATGCTTTTAAATTTTCATCAGTCGGAGTAGGTTGTCTACGATGACGACTACGATTCTTATTCTTATTTGGAGTATTTGGCTTAGTACCTTTGTTAGCATTGCTAGTAGGTTTAGCACCATTATTACTGTTGTTATTCGGTTTTCTGTTGTTATTTGGTTTGCGATCTGATTGAGGGGTAGTTTCCTGTGTCCCTTGATTCTCTTCTGCCATCCAAACTCCTTTTATTTATATTATTTTTTTATAGAGTTGGTGATAGTCTTGGGTAGATACTTGATGAGGGCGTATCGTTAGTGTAAGTTCCAGCTCCTCAAAAGCTACTTGAAGTAAGCTTCTCTCATACTTTGCAGATAGATTTTTTATAAGGGTTTTTCTGGGTTGCTTAAATGCAACTCTAAGCAAGTCCTCAAAATCCTCATTATTTCTATCAGCATTTTTTCGTATAAGAAAAACAGCAGAGTCTATTTTTGGCGGAGGTTCAAAAGCAGTTGGTGGAACTTGCACAACTATATGTGCTTCTCCAACACTTTGAGTTATTACACTCAAAGATCCAAATACCTTTTCACCTTCATGCGCGCAAAATTTTTCTGCCACTTCAAGTTGTACCATTACAAGTATATTTTTACACATTGGATCTGCGAGTGCTTTCAATATGATGTTTGTCGCAATATAATATGGCAAGTTCGCCACTAAATCATACGGCTCATCAATAAGGCTACTCTTCCAAGCTTGTAGAACATCCCCACAATTTATGTGGAGTCGCTTGGTAGCAATCTCTTCTTTAAATGTACCTTGTAACAGTTTACACAAATCGGTATCGACCTCAAAAGCTTCTACGCTTTTGACATCTACTAAAAATTTAGTTAAATCACCTAAGCCAGGGCCAATTTCAACGATTTTATTATCATTTTTGGGCATCGCTTCGACAATTTTTCTTAGTACTGCTTCATCTTTTAGAAAATTCTGTCCGAATTTCTTTTTAGCTACTATGCTATTCTTATTCATAAAGAGGAGTGTATAGTAATTTTACTTAGAATAAGTTAACAATTAGCCTAAATTTGACTTTTTACATCTACAGACACTTAAAGTTGCTATGTATTCAATGTTTCACATGAAACATCTATATATAGT
>NZ_JADGFC010000241.1 GCF_016744025.1 Sulfurimonas sp. | reverse complement strand
AAACAGCTGTTGCTAACAACGCTCTTTTCTTAATTCCTGAGCCTAAATCACCTCACGGTGTTGATGTTTCTCCGGATGGTGAATATATCACAGTTTGTGGTAAGCTAGATACTCACGCTTCTGTTTATAAATGGAGTAAAATCCAAAAACTTATCAAAAGTAAGAAATATGTTGGTAAAGATCCATATGGTATTCCTATCTTAGATCTTAAATCATCTTTACATGGTCAAGTTGAACTAGGTCTTGGGCCCTTACATAACCAATATTCAAATGTAGATGGTGAAATTTATACTTCACTTTATGTTGATTCTCAAATTGTAAAATGGAACTATAAGACTCTTAAAGTTATTGACAAAGAAAATGTTCACTATAACGTTGGACACCTTTGTGGTATGGAAGGAAAATCTGCTGATCCTCAAGGTAAGTACATTATTTCTCTTAATAAACTTGCAATTGACAGATTCCAAAATGTTGGTCCTCTTCACCCACAAAATCACCAGTTGATTGATATCAGTGGTAAAACAATGGACTTACTAGTAGATATGCCTTTACCTCTAGGTGAACCTCACCAAGCTGTAGCTATCAGAGCGACTAAATTACACCCAGCTGTTAGATACACAATGGGTACAAATACAAAAACTGGAAAGATACATAAAGGTAAAACTTTAGCTGGTCAAGAAAGAATTGAAAGACGTAATGATAAAGGTAAGATAGATTCTAAAGGTAAAAATGTTTTTGTTTACGCTACATTCGTAAGATCTCACATCAATCCTGAGAGAATTACTGTAAACAAAGGTGACAATGTTACTATGTACATGACTAACTTAGAGAGAGCTCAAGATGAGACTCACGGTTTTACTGTAGATAACTTTAACGTTCACGCTTCATTAGAGCCAGGTGAAACTGCTGAAATTAACTTTATTGCTGATATTGAGGGTGTTTTCCCTTACTATTGTACTGAGTTTTGTTCTGCACTTCACTTAGAAATGATGGGTTACCTTATGGTTAAAGATCCGAATAAAAAATACGTTTCGGCTCAAAAACTAAAAATGAAAACTATGACTAAAACTCAACTTACTGCTGAGTATAAAAAGACTATTGCAGTTAATGACGCTACAGATGCTGTAATTCAGTCAGTTGTTGCATTCTTAAAAGAGAACAAGTTTGGAGATCACAAAGTTGTTGCTGATCTTGTAACTGATGCATTCGACCAATATGGTCAAATTCCTGCTCAGAAAAAACTAGCTGATGCTGCCTTCAAAAAAGGTGATATTGAAAAAGCTATCCTTTTTGAAAATATGATTTGGCAACTAATGGTTAAAACTGCTGACGTTGGTATTAGAGCAAAAGACACTCTAGTAAGAAAAGTAGCAACTAAACAAACTACTCAAGCTCAAAGAGGCGAAAAAGCCTTTAATGAAGGTGGTTGTTCTGGTTGTCACGTAATCGGTAAAGTATCTTCAGGTCCAGACCTTACAGGTGCATTACAAAGACATGAAAATGGTGAGAAATGGGTTAGTAACTTTATTTTAAATCCAGAAGAAATGTACAAAGATCCATATGTTAAAAGCATGATTGATTACTTCAATCTTAAAATGCCTAACCAACATATGAGTAAAGATGAGACTAAAGACATTGTTGAATACCTTAAATGGATTGACGAGAATGCTAACTTATTCTAGAAAGTAGACTAAGGTTTAGACTTATTTACAAAGGAAGGGTTTACCCCTTTCTTTGCCCCTAAACATGACAATATAATAGACCAAATTAACGTTAATTAACTACACTCATTTTGAATATTGTCATAAAAATCAAATAAACGCCTATATCATAATTATTCTTAAATTCTCTTGACATATATCAAGAATCATATTATAATCTTATCACTATGATTATAGTAATTTTATATAATAAATCAATT
>NZ_JADGFC010000127.1 GCF_016744025.1 Sulfurimonas sp. | reverse complement strand
AAATACAAAACTCCGTATGAAGTGTTTTTCAGTGAAATGAGTAAAAGATTAGCTAGCTAATTTAGGTGGAAATTGCACTTGTTGTTGGAATTGGCGCTTCCATTAAATATTCTTGATTATCGTGTGCAGTTAGCATAACAAGGATCTGTTCTGGATTTATTATAAAGTTCTAATCCAGCTACTCCATCAACAGCTACTGTTATATTTGCAAAATAATATTCTAAAATTTCTACAGTTGATTCTCTAACGTCTGTATTATCTTCAACATATAGAAGTTTTATGTCTTTGAGCCACTCTGTATTTATATTCATATTTAATACTTTATTGTAGTTATTTTATACTAATTAATACATCTATTATATAGAGGGATTCTTTTGTAGATATTAAATTTTGCTATACTTTCGCGCATATAAGGAGTGTTAATAATGTTGTTATATATTCATATTCCATTTTGCGATTCTAAGTGCTCTTACTGTGCTTTTAACTCCTATGTTGACAAGTTTCATTTAAAAGAAGAGTACATGAAAGCACTTGTAACTCAACTAACTTTTGAGCTAAAACGCTTTGACGCAAAAGCTCAGACAATAGAATCAATTTTTATAGGTGGAGGAACACCTTCAACTGTAGAACCAAAACTATACAAACCATTATTCCAATTAATAAAACCATATTTACAATCTAATATAGAAATAACAAGCGAAGCAAATCCAAATAGTGCCACATATGAATGGCTAAAAGGAATGAACGAGCTTGGTGTTAACCGTATAAGTTTTGGTGTGCAGAGTTTTAACAAAGAAAAGTTAAAACTACTAAACCGTGCTCATAATACTAACGATGCTCTAAATGCAATAAAAAATGCTAATGAGATTGGGTATAAGAATATTTCACTTGATTTAATATACGCAACTCTAGGAGATACTAAAGAACTTTTAGAACATGATTTAAAAACAGCTTTATCCTTACCAATAAATCATCTTAGTGCTTACGCTCTAACAATAGAAGAAGGAACACCATTTGAGTCTAAACCTCATATGTCAAAAGAGACTCTAGAGCTTACAACTTGGCTTTTTTCTAAAGTAGAAGAGTCTGGATTTAAACAGTATGAGATAAGTAATTTTGGCTCATATAAAAGCACTCACAACCTAGGTTATTGGGAATATAAAGATTACATTGGTTTAGGAAGCGGAGCAGTTGGTAAACTAGATCTTCAAAGATATTATCCAAGTACAATAGTAGAAGAATACATAAATAATCCACTTAATATAAGAGTAGAAGAATTAACACAAGAAGATAAAAAGATAGAACAAATATTTTTGGGATTTAGATCGTCTGTAGGTGTTAAAACTAATATTCTAAATAAAGAAGAACGAAAAAAAGCCACCATCTTAGTTGATGAAAAAAAACTCTTTATGCAAAATGATATATTTTATAACAATGAGTATCTTTTAGCAGATGAGATTACACTTTTCTTAAGCAGTTGAAGATAATTTAATCATTCTTTAGCTAAACTCATGGACTTAATTTATAATTTTGAAGGTTTAATATGTTTGGTATGGGGTTTACAGAGATACTCATTGTAGCTGTTATTGCCATCTTGTTTCTAGGTCCAGATAAACTTCCTAGTGCAATGGTAGAAGTAGCGAAATTTTTTAGAAGTGTTAAAAAGACTATAGGTACTGTAAAAGATTCTTTAGAAGAAGAGATGAATGTTGCAGATATAAAAGAAGAAGCATTAGCTTATAAGAAAGAACTTCTTAATGCAAGTAATGACTTAAAAAGAGTGACAGATGTCTCTCAAGTGGGGGCTTCTTTAACTAACTTAAGTGATGATATCTTAGGTGATGATTTAGAACCAAAGGCTAAAAAAGAGCCTGTTAAACCTGAAAAAGTTACTTTTGAGAAAAAAGAAACAACTAATAAAATAGAAAAAGAAGAAACAAAAAATGTTTGATGATTTAAAACCACACTTAGCTGAACTAAGAAAAAGATTAGGGATATCAGCAGGTAGCCTTATTGTAATGTTTTTTGTAATGTTTTACTTTCATGAACCTATTTTGGAATGGATGGTAGCACCATTAGATACTGCACTTATAGAAGTTGGGAAAAAATCACTTCACACAGCTGAAGGTATGATTACGACTGGTCAAGTAGGTGGAGCTTTCTTCGTAGCCTTAAAAGTTGCCTTTTTTGCCGCAATTGTTGCTGCTTTACCAATAATACTTTCTCAAATATGGATGTTTATTGCACCAGGTCTATATGCTAACGAAAAAAAGATGCTTATCCCTTTTATAGTTGGTGGAACAGTTATGTTCTTAATTGGAGTAATATTTGCATACTATGTAGTTACTCCTTTTGGCTTTGACTTTCTTATAACCTTTGGTAGTTTCAAATTTACACCTCTGATAAATATAGAAGATTATGTAGGTTTCTTTACAAAAATCATGTTTGGATTTGGTCTAGCATTTGAGCTACCAATCTTTGCATACTTTCTAGCACTGCTTGGAATGATTGATGATAAAATGATGAGAAGTTTTTTCAAATTTGCTGTTATCATAATTTTTGTAGTTGCAGCACTTCTTACTCCTCCTGATGTTTTAACTCAGATGCTAATGGCTGGTCCACTAATTGTTCTTTATGGCTTATCAATCTTAATAGTTAGAATGGTTAACCCTGCTCCACCACTTGATGATGAAGACGAAGATGATGATGAAGACGAAGAAGAAGTTGCTGTTGCAATAGAGAAAAAGAGTGAATAGAGCAGAACTACTAACTTCTAGCTATGATTTCACCCTTCCTGATGAACTCATAGCAACACACCCTGCACAGCCAAGAGATCATGCAAAACTTCTAGTTTATAAGCGCCAAACAAATGAAATAACTCACTGTCATTTTTATGATTTGGAAAAATTTATTCCTAAAGATTGTGCACTTATATTCAATGATACAAAAGTTATTAAAGCTAGACTTTACGGACATAAACCAAGTGGCGGAAAGATAGAACTTTTAATAAATAGACCTCTAGATGCTAATAGTATAAGTGTATATATTAGAGGTAAGGTTAAAGTTGATGCTAAGATACTATTTGATGATAAGTTAGTAGTTATAGTTAAAGAGTTAAAAGACGATGGAAGCAGAGTTGTAAATTTCTTTGAAAAAGAAAAACTTTTAAGATTTGAAGAACTATTACCTATCATTGATAAGATTGGACATATCCCTCTTCCTCCGTATATACAAAGAGAAGATAATGCCCAAGACGCCTCGGAATATCAGAGTGTATTTGCAAGAGAAGAAGGAGCTGTAGCCGCTCCAACTGCTTCACTTCACTTTACTCAGGAGCAACATAAAAGAATATGTCAAAATTACGATCATGCATTTGTTACTCTTCACGTTGGAAGTGGAACTTTTAAACCTGTTGAAGCTACAACGATAACAGACCATCCTATGCACTCAGAATACTATGATATCTCTGATAAAGCAAAAGAGGTACTTGACTCTGATAAAGCAATTTTGAGCATTGGAACGACTTCTACAAGAACTGTTGAGTTTTACGTAAGACATAAAGAGATGCAAAGAGGTGAAGCGAACTTATTTTTACATCCAAATAATAAGCCTAAAAGAGTAAATCATTTACTTACAAATTTTCACCTGCCAAAGTCAACTCTATTGATGCTAGTTGCATCTTTTATTGGTGTGGATAAGGCTCAAGAACTTTATGCAGAGGCAATAAAGAATAAATACAGATTTTATTCCTATGGAGATGCAATGCTAATCTTATAGATTCGCTTGTACTCTTCCATTTTCTATACTTATATCTCCATTTAATTCTGCTTCAAATATTCTGTTTGGATATTTTTTAAGAGCTTCATCGTAAGTTGGATTAGTTCTACAAAAATCTATAAAATCATCAACTTTTGAAACTATATCACTATTTACTTTTGAAAATTTTGATACGAATTCTTCTATGTCATATATAGCTTTAGCCTTACCTGATTTTAAGAGTTCATTTGTAACTTCACTCTCTCTTATTCTATGAGCAAATACATATATCTCTTTGTTCATCTTTAAAGCAAATTCTATACTTCTCATACTACCACTTTTCAAGTCTGCTTCTGCAACAACTAATACATCACCCAATGCAACAACAAGCTCATTTCTAACTACGAAACTCCATGGAGTTGCACGAAAATCATCTTTAAACTGACTAAGAAGTAGTCCATCTTTTTCTATAGAACTTAAGAGATTTTTATTTATAGAAGGATATTTAATATTAATGCCACAAGGAAGTACAGAAATAGTATTTGACTCTCCTGCTCCTTTGTGAGCTATTGCATCTATACCCATTGCTCCACCACTAACTACACAGATATTATGCTTAGAAAGTAAGGAAGATAGTTGATGTGTTAATGAGCGAGAATAGCTTGAAGGTTTTCTACTTCCAACAATGGAAATTTTTCTCTTTTTTAATAGTTCTAAACGACCGCTAAAAAAAAGCTCTTTTGGGTAGCTTTTCATAGCTTCTAGTTCACAGATATGATCTTGAACTAAACTCATTTAATAGAGCCTATTAATATATACTAACTCTACATCTTTAAATAGTTTTTTTGACTCATTAAGAGCTAGTAGAGTATTAACATGAGGATGTCCGATAGCTATAGCTGTTCCATGTAGTTTAGCAATTTTTATTGCTCTTTTTATCTGAATTATTATAGATGCTTTATCCATAGCGTGATCTAAAAAAACATCTCGTGCTACATAATTCAGACCAAAATTTTTCATAACCTTAGGTGCTTTTGTTTGAGCTGTAGTTCTACTATCTATAAAGTTTATATTTTGTGCCTTTAGAGCGTATATCAAACGATTCATCGCAATCTCATTTGATGTAAACTTACTTCCTGTATGGTTATTTATGTAAGCAACTTTAGGAAAAGCTTTTTTAATTTCTTGTATTCTTTGAGATATCTTTGCATCTGAATCACTTATTCTAAGTGTCATAGGCTCTTCAGCATTAAAATTTTGTGCTTCCATAGGTAAATGAACCATATAAAAATTCTCTTTCGCTGCAAGTTTTGCAGAGTTAGGATGAAATTTACTAGGTGGTAAAAATGACATTGTCAAAGGAATACCTAAACTTTTTATTGCATTAACGTGAGACCTCACACTAACATCATCTATTATAATTGCTAATTTTGGTTTAGATAATACTTTTCTCACATCTCTTTTGAGTCTTTTAGGAGGTGCTTGTTTAGGTAAAATTGCGTCACCATACTCATGTGCTGCAGCACCCTTGTTTACCTTGCTCTCTTTTTTAAGAACATATTTTAGTCTAGTATTAACGCTTTTTTTTTCTTTTTTACTACTAGCTTCTTCTATTTGCTTAAGCATAGTTAGTCTTTTTTTCTTATCAATTTTAACTTGTTTATTTATATCACTAGTTGCATCTTCATAACCAATATAATATCCTCCAACTAGAGCTCCTAAACTTATAGCAATTACTGCTAAAATCCATGCTAAATATGTTAAGAACACACTGTTGGTTGATTTTTTTCTTTTTCTTTTTGCCATTTAAATAATAATCTCCAAAATTTTTATAACTATATCCAAAAAATAAAAAAAACAGAACATATATGACAATTAGACATGCTTATAATATGACGAGCTATTTTTAAGCATACTTTATGTATAATCCCGCGTTCCTTTCTCTTTGTATCACTACAATTAGCGATATGTACATATCCGAAAGGGAAACAAGGCCTAAACGGCAAATACCAAAAGGAGATTATACTCTATGAGAAAATACGAAAACTTAGTTATCGTTAAACCAACATTTACAGCTGAAGAAATCCAAGCTAGCCTAAAAGCTATCGAAGAAACTATTACTTCAAACGGTGGCGAAATCGCTATCACAGACTCAATGGGAATGAGAAAATTAGCATACCCAATTGACAAAAACGAACGTGGTTACTACCATGTTATCTATTACTCTATTGCTCCATCTGCAATTAGTGAAATTGAAAGACGTTTCCGTATCAACGAAGATCTTCTTCGTTTTGTAACTATCAAATACGATTCAAATCGTGAGATTGCTGCATGGAATCACTTAGTTCAAAAAGCTGAAAGAAAAGCAGCTGCACCAGTAAAAACTGAAACTCCAGTTGTTGAAGAAGCTCCAGTAGCTGAAACACCGGCAGTTGAAGCACCAGCAGCTGTTTAATCAGCATAACCTAAGAAATTAAGGAAAGCTCATGTTTAATAAAATTATATTAGTTGGAAACTTAACTAGAGATATCGAACTTAGATACACTCAAGGTGGAATGGGAATAGCTAAAACTGCTATTGCTACTAGCCGTAAGTTCACTGCAAATGGTGAGAAAAAAGAAGAAGTATGTTTTGTAGATATCACTTTCTTTGCTAGAAGTGCAGAGGTTGCTAACCAATACCTTCGTAAAGGAAGTAAAATCCTGGTTGAGGGAAGACTTAATTTTGAACAATGGGCAGATCAAAATGGACAAAAACGCTCTAAACACTCAGTAACTGTTGAAACGATGCAGATGCTAGACTCTAAAGGCGACAACCAAGGTGGTGGTTATCAAGCTCCTGCGCAAAATAATGATGCACAGAGCTATAACCAACCACAAGGTTCTCAACAAGCCCAAAGTTACCAACAGCAACAACCAAGCTACGGTAACAACGAGCCTAAGCAACAAACACAAAGTTATCAACAGCCAAGTAGTGGAAATGGATATGGACAACAACAAGCTAATGCTCAAAGTCGTCAGATGCCAAGTAGCGATTCTGTTCCTGTGATCGACATCGATGAAGATGAAATTCCATTTTAGAAAATAGATAACAAAGGAAATAACATGGCAGAAAAAAGAAAATACAAAAAAAGATTTTGTAAATATTGTGAATCAAAAGTTGATTTTATGGATTATAAAGATGTAGGAGCTTTACGTTTCTCTCTTTCTGAGCGTTATAAAATCATGCCTCGTCGTCTTACTGGAAATTGTAAACGTCACCAAGATATGATCTCTGCAGTAATTAAAAGAGCTCGTGCAGCAGCACTTGTTCCTTATACTGTAACAAGAAAAGCAGTTATAACTGCACCATTCGAAAACCTTAGATAGGTTTCTTTAAGCCCCTACAATAGGGGTTTATGGACTATTTATAACAGCTTTACTATGAATATAGCTGTTTTACTGTGACACTACGGTTACACTTTTTTTCTTATAAATATTCAGCTTACCACTTAAAATTATAAAATCTCTAAAAAAGACATATCCTCTTATTTATAAATTATGATAAAATGCTTAATAATAAAAATAGCATAATCTAGACTTGTTTATATAAAAAATATGACTTAATTAAAAAAACGGGTGCATAAAACATTCATTAAAGTTCGGTATAGTAGGAGTAAACAAAGGTTTATTTACAAATGGCTGTAAAAAAGCT
>NZ_JADGFC010000240.1 GCF_016744025.1 Sulfurimonas sp. | reverse complement strand
CAGTATAGTCTGCGACATGTAGTTATTCTACAAAACATTTTACCTTATTTCCTTATGATGTTTACTTCAAATTATTAAATTTATGAACTGTAACAATCAGGTTCTTGCAAAACAGGGATTGAGTTTTCTTACAGAAAAGTGCACAATACTGACCTATAGTGTGTGTATTGTGCACTTTTAATCACGACATAGTAAATATATATGCACTATATGGTGCATATCCTAACGAGTTAGCACCAAGGCAAAAACTCTATCGCATGAGTGTTTATTGTGAATTTTAAATGAATATTTTATATGAAATGGATTTTTAAAATAATGTTTTTAATTGATATTGTATTACTTGCATCAATAAGATATGTTGAACAGATTCCATTTCTGAATCAACCTGTTTGGGACACTTTTAAATCTATAGAAATACTACTTATTTCACAAATAGCTAAAGTTCTATTTCTTATACTGATTGTATTTTTAATTCAGGTTATTCTTATCAGAATAATATTTTATAAGGCAAAAAATGAAACAGATAAATCTACAAGAAGTATAAATAAATCTACTTTTTTCCAAAATATAGAATATCAATATATTCCATCATATTTAGGTATAAGTATTTTAGCTTTTAGTCTCTCTGAAAAGTTACATTACCTTGTTGTACTTGGATTATTCTGTGTCTTTCTGATTAATACTAAGATTGTATTCTTTTCTCCATGGTTAAAACTTGTCAAAAATTTTAGACTTTATTTATTAAGCAATAACAATAAAGAAGAATTACTTCTATTAAAAGGGGACAATAATGAAGACAACTTTCAAATTGAGAATTTAAGTCAAATAAGCACAGATATATATATTGAAACTAAAAATTAAACCCTATGTCTATTGAAAACAAAATAATAGTTGGAGTAACATCTCAAAAAACTGGAAAAATTCAAATTAACAATAAGCAAGATTTTATTAATGCATTTTCTGACAGCTATGATATAGCAGATATAGATCCAAGTTTGGCTGTAGATTTCAAAGCTGAAATATTCAATGGAATCCAAAAAGATGAATGGTACTATATTGAGTTGTCAGATGACGACAAAGCTAATTTAGATGTAATAATAAAAGAGCCAAGAACTCTACTTACTGCAGACGAATCCAAAACTTTATCTCATATTGTTTATTACACGATTGAGAATTCAACATGTAATCGGGCTAATGTAGAATATATTACGAAAAAGAATATTGGTACTCAATTTATTCTAGAGTCAAGACGTGGTAATAAATACAAGTATTTAGAACCTAATGAAAAAAATCTTCAAATTTCAGGCAATATCCGAATCAAATACCATAAAGATGAAAATAGACTTTATTTTAAGAAGAACTCTGATCTAAAAGGTTTCTTCGATATTAGCGCTACCTATGAAGAAGCAACAGAAAAAGAAGTGAATGACTTTAAAGCTTATGCAATTGTTAACTTTACTAAGGATTTTAAAGTTGGGGATCGTAATAAGCATAAGATTAAAATGATATTAGAGGAGAAAGCCATTTATTTAACTGATAGTTCAAAGAAAACAGCATTAAAGACTTATGCTGATAAATATGAGTTGAAGATGTTTAATGACGATGAAATTTTAGATGTGGATAGTAATAAACAGCTAACAGATGTTGTAGATTTACTTTTAGAAAATTTCAATGAAGACCCAATTAGCAAAGATCCTGTTAGAATTCAATCTAAAAAACCTTATACTAAGTAATAACAGTCACTATAAGAAAATTAAGCCCAGGTGCTAACAATGGCTCATAAATCATAGCTTTTTGCCGCAGGCGCAACACAAAAAGCTACGCTTCATAGCCGAACCGTTATTGCGACACGAAGTCGCTTAAATAATTGTTTAACAAGCGGTTGTATGCTTGATTAAACCTACTGTTCCTTCAGTAGTATCCTACCAGAGCA
>NZ_JADGFC010000126.1 GCF_016744025.1 Sulfurimonas sp. | reverse complement strand
AATACAAAACTCCGTATGAAGTGTTTTTCAGTGAAATGAGTAAAAGATTAGCTAGCTAATTTAGGTGGAAATTGCACTTGTTGTTGGAATTGGCGATATATATCAAAAAATAATGGTCGTAATAGAATAAGTTATTGATTTATTGTAGGGTTATAAAAAGAAATGGCGCGGTGGACGAGATTCGAACTCGCGACCCCCTGCGTGACAGGCAGGTATTCTAACCAACTGAACTACCACCGCGCATAAAAAAAGTTTGTCATATAAATGGTGGGCATTACAAGACTCGAACTTGTGACATCTACCTTGTAAGGGTAGCGCTCTACCAACTGAGCTAAACGCCCATTTAATGACTTTGTATAACACCAAATAAGTGGCGACCCCTAAAGGATTTGAACCTCTGTCCCTACCATGAAGTGATAGTGTCCTTGGCCACTAGACGAAAGGGTCACTTTCATAAACAAAAGGTTTATATAATGGTGGGCATTACAAGACTCGAACTTGTGACATCTACCTTGTAAGGGTAGCGCTCTACCAACTGAGCTAAACGCCCATTAATTAACTAAAAACAAGTGGCGCGGTGGACGAGATTCGAACTCGCGACCCCCTGCGTGACAGGCAGGTATTCTAACCAACTGAACTACCACCGCATACGATGTTTTTAGTTTAAAAAAATGGTGTCCTGTGATGGATTCGAACCATCGGCCACATCATTAAAAGTGACGTGCTCTACCAGCTGAGCTAACAAGACGTTTGCCTCTTATTCTTAAGAGGTCGAAATTATAGACAAATAGATTTTTAATGTCAAGATATTTTCATACAAATTTAGAAAAACATCTCTTTATCTATCAAAACAAGCGTTTTAAGGGCAAAAAGTACACTTTGACGCTGTACATAATTTCTATCACCGTCTAATTTAAGGTGCACTTCAGAATGATGCGTCTTTGAACTTGCTCCAATATAGACAGTTCCTACTGGTTTTAATTCAGTTCCGCCAGTATCACCAGCAATTCCACTAATGCATAGTGCATAATCTGCGCTACTAACATTTAATGCACCCTCACACATCTCTTTTACAACTTCTGAACTTACTGCTCCAAACTCTTCTAGTGTATCATGTTCAACTGCAAGCCAATTTTCTTTTATAGTATTTGAATATGTTACTAAAGAACCCTCTAGAATTTTAGAAGCACCATTTTCTCTTGTAAAGTAATAAGTTAAAAGTCCACCAGTACAACTCTCAGCAAATGTAATCGTTTTTTGACTTTTTGAAAGTGTTTCTATGATGTACTGAGTCATATTAGATGCAGCTATAAGATTTCTAGGTAATAATTCTTTTACAGAATTTATAAACTTTGATATATTTCCATACTTATTACTTAATATATCTACTCTAAGCCATCCATCTATAAGAATCATGACATCTATCTTTACATCAAAAGTTTGAGCTATAGGAGTTAGCATCACTGTAACTGCACTTTTGCTTTGATCAAAAATATGAACTACAGCTTTACTCTCTTGAGAGTTAATTAAAACCTCTGGCATCTCTTGCATCTCATCTATATGCAATACATTTGTAATAGAATCTTTATACTCTAAAAGATAACTTCTATCTTCAAAAACTGAGCAGTTTGATGGAATAAGCATATTATCTTTAACCACTTGATTATCACTTGTTACTGTACATATAACTTTACCAATAGTTGAGAAGTTATGTTTTGTAGTTATAATGATAAGCTTATCAGATGTATTAAGCTCTTCTTCGAGATATAAGAAAAGTGAGTTGTCACTCTCTTTAAAATATGTTATTGAATCAATAAAATCAGTTTTTTGTCTAATTTTTCTAATAATATACTCTTGTAAAGATGTATTGTAGAAAAATTTAACCCCTATAAATAAAAGATGAGTTTTCATGTCTAAACAGCCTTGTAAAGCAGATTTGTTATTCTTATACTATAGCACCATTTATTCCACTTTAAAGAAGGTTTTAAACACATAACAGGTACAATCCAAAAATTTTAAACACTTTTGAGGTACAGATGGACTACAAAGAGACACTACTATTACCTACTACAAACTTTGCCATGAGAGGCAATCTAATTAACAATGAACCTAAGCGTTACGCTTCATGGGATGAGAATAAAGTCTACGAAAAGATGAAAGCTAACCGTAAAGACGCGCCTAGTTTCACTCTTCATGATGGCCCTCCATACGCAAATGGAAATATTCATATTGGTCACGCACTTAACAAGGTTTTAAAAGACATAATTATCAAGCATAACTATTTTGATGGTAAATCTGTTCGTTTTACTCCGGGTTGGGATTGTCATGGTCTTCCAATAGAACAACAAGTTGAGAAAAAACTTGGTGGTAAAAAGAAAAAAGAACTTTTAGAAGTTTCAAAAGTAAGAGAGCTTTGTCGAGATCACGCTGCAAAGTTTGTTGATATACAAAAAGGTGAATTTAAACAATTAGGTATTTTAGCTGATTGGGAAAATCCTTATGTAACTATGGACTACAAATTTGAAGCAAACATCTATAGAACACTTTGTGGTGTCGCTAAAAAAGGTCTTCTAATTGAACGTAGTAAGCCAGTTTATTGGTCATGGGCTGAACGTACTGCACTTGCTGAAGCTGAAGTTGAATATGAAGACAAAGAGTCTCACTCAATTTATGTAGCATTTGAATTAAGTGATGAAGCAAAAGCTAAAGCTGAGATTGCTGGTAAGGCTTCTTTAGTAATTTGGACAACTACACCTTGGACACTTCCATCAAATACAGCTATATCTCTTCACCCAGAAGAAGCATATGTACTAACAACTGATGGTTTTATTGTTGCCAAAGCTCTTTTTGAATCATTACTTGATCTTGGTGTAGTAAAAGGCGAAATAAATAGAGAAATAAAATCTACAATTCTTGAAAGACAAGTTGCTATTAACCCATTAAATGGAAGAACTTCAAAAATTATTTTAGGCGATCACGTTCTTATGGATAGTGGTACTGGTGGTGTTCATACAGCTCCAGGTCATGGTGAAGATGATTACCGTGTTGGGCTAAAGTATGACTTAGAAGTTATTATGCCTGTTGATGAAACTGGTTGTTTTGATGAAACTATTGTTAAAGAAAAACTACTTCCTAATCCAGAAGAGTTTCTTGGTAAACTTATCTTTAAATGTAATGATAGAATCCTAGAGTTATTAGGTGATTCACTTCTATATGAGTCAAAATTCATTCACTCTTATCCACATTGTTGGAGAAGTCATACTCCACTAATTTTCCGGGCAACAAGACAATGGTTTATTTCTGTAGATGACAAACCAGAAGGTGAGGACAAAACTCTTAGAAACATCGCATTAAGTGAAGTTGAAAAAACTCTTTTTTACCCTCAAACAGGAAAAAATCGTCTAAATTCTATGGTAGAAAATAGACCAGACTGGTGTATTTCTCGTCAACGTGATTGGGGAGTTCCTATTGCATTCTTCAGAGTAAAAGCTACTGGTGAAGTTATTTTTGATGAGAAAGTTTTAAACTATGTAGCTATGATTTTTGAAATGCAAGGCTCAGATGCATGGTACTCTATGGATATAGCTTCTCTACTTTACCCAGGTTCTGGTTACAAAGCAGACGAAGTAGAAAAAGTCACTGATATCTTAGACGTATGGTTTGACTCTGGTTCAACTTGGAACTCTGTTTTAAAATCTCGTAACTACGATGCAGGTGAATATCAAGCAGATTTATATGTAGAAGGTTCAGATCAGCATCGTGGTTGGTTCCAATCATCTATGTTTTTATCTTGTGCAGTTGAGCGCAAAGCTCCTTACAAAGCAGTTCTTACTCACGGTTTTACAGTTGATGATAAGGGCGAGAAAATGTCAAAGAGCAAGGGTAATGTTATTGCTCCGGAGAAAGTTTTAAAAGAATATGGAAGTGAGATTCTTCGTCTTTGGGTAGCTTCAAGTGACTACCAAGGTGATTTGAAAATTTCTCAAGGTATCTTAAAACAAACATCTGAGAACTACCGTAAACTAAGAAATACATTTAGAATTATGCTTGCAAATATTAACGATCTTGAGACTCTAACTCCTTATGAAGATATGGGTGAGTTAGATAAGTGGATTTTAGATGTTGCTAAAAATGTATTTGGGGAAGTTCATAAATCATTTAGCGAATACAACTACGTTAACGGTATGAGTCTAATTAATAACTTCGTTGTAAATGAATTAAGTGGTATGTATATCGATATGACTAAAGATTCTCTTTATTGTGATGGAAAAATGGATACAAGAAGAATGGCATCTCAAAGTGCTATGGCTATTATTACTAAAAGCTTACTTCTTCTAATGGCTCCAATCCTTACTTATACAGCTGATGAAATCGTAGAAAATGCTCCTAGTATTATCAAAGGTGATGCGGAGTCTATTTTTGACATGACTTATGAAGAAATCCAAACTGGAGAGTCTACATTTAACGCTGAGTATATGACTAAAGCTCGTGAAGGTTTTGCAACTGTAGTAGATGCACTTAAGAAAGAAAAAATTATCAAAAATACTCTAGAGTTAGTTATTTCTACTGACTCTAAAGTTGCACTTGATATTGATTCTACAGATGCAGAAGATTGGTTTGCTGTTTCAGCTGTTTCAGATTCTGTGGATGGTGAAGAGTTAGGATCGTTTAAAGTTGAAGATGACACATTTACAATAAAAAAAGCAACTGCTCATAAATGTCCTAGATGTTGGAAATACCAAGCAACTAGTGAAGACTGCACTTGTGATAGATGTGCAAGAGTAGTAAATGCCTAATTTCTTAGAACCAGTTTCGACTACATTTATGGCTGTTAGCATAGTTGTTATATTTGTAATTGTAGGTATAAGTATTCTTGCCGTACAAAAAGTAAAAAAAGCGAAGGAAATTTAGTGATTACGTTAAAAGAAGCCCTAACATTATCAAAAGATGAACTTAATAAATTCAAAGTTGAACTAAAAGCTAAGATAGAAAAGCAACCTGAACTAAACGCTTATATAGATGTAAATAATGTTGGAGATGGTGTGCCAATCGCTATCAAAGACAATATCCAAGTTAATGGTTGGTCTGTAACTTCTGGTTCAAATATCCTTCAAGGATATGTAGCTCCTTACAATGCAACTGTAATCGAGAAGATGAAAAATGCAGGGCTTAGTCCATTTGGTAGAACAAATATGGACGAGTTTGCTATGGGTTCAACAACTGAGTCAAGTTTTTACGGCAAGACTCAAAACCCTCACAACTCTGAATATGTTCCTGGTGGTAGTTCTGGTGGGTCAGCTGCTGCTATTGCTGCTGGTCTTGCTATTGCTGCACTTGGAAGTGATACGGGTGGTTCAATACGTCAACCAGCTGCTTTTTGTGGAATTGTCGGAATGAAACCTACTTATGGTCGTGTAAGTCGTTTTGGTTTAGGTGCTTATGCTTCTTCACTTGATCAAATAGGACCAATGACTCAAAACGTTGAAGATGCTGCTATTCTTTATGACATTATCAGCGGTCACGACGAAAAAGACTCAACTTCTGCAGAGATGAATGATAAAGTTTCGGACAAATTAGATGCTACAAGAAAAATGACTATTGCTGTTCTTCCTAAACATATTCAAAATGCAAGTGAAGATATGAAAAAAGCTTATCAAGTTGCTATAGATGCACTTAAAGCTGCTGGACATACAATAGTAGAACGTGAGCTAATGGATGCAAAGTTTGATATCTCTGCTTACTACATCACTGCAACTGCTGAAGCTGCTACAAACCTTGCTCGTTATGATGGTATTCGTTATGGTAATCGTGTTACTGGTTCAAACCTGCAAGACACTTTTATCAAAACTCGTAGTAATGGTTTTGGAGATGAAGTTAAGCGTCGTATCTTACTTGGAAACTTTGTACTATCAAGTGGTTTTTATGAAGCTTACTATGTAAAAGCGCAAAAGACTAGACACATGATTAAAGATCAGTACAATAAAATCTTTGAAGATGTTGATTTAATTCTTTCACCTATTGCCCCAGGTATTGCACCAAAGTTTGGTGAACTTGAAAATCCAATGGACATGTACTTAAGTGACCTTTACTCTATTAGTGTAAATCTTGCTGGACTACCTGCCCTATCTCTTCCTATATCAAAGTCAGATGAAGGAATGCCTCTAGGACTTCAGCTTATCGCTAAAGCCTACGATGAGCAAACTCTTTTTGACGGTTCTCTTTCTTTAGAAAAACAAATCAACTACAACTCTTAATCTATTCATATATATATTCTCACTTTAAAAATGAGAATATTTATAATAAAATAAAGCATACTCGCATCATTCATTATTTCTGTTGTTTATATGGTATTTTTATTAAATAAATAACACAGCCTATTCTCAGATTATATAGATAATATTTGATAATAAGATATCCTATATATAAAAGGCTTTAAAATGAACCAACAAATATACAATTCTATAATGGCTTCACTAACAGCAGATGCTTATGTACTTGGTTCTCACTGGGTTTATGATGAAGAACAACTTAAAAATCTTCCTATAAACTGGGAAATACTAAACGATGCTCAGTCTATTTGGCATAAAGAAAAACTAAAAGGTGATTTTACTCATTATGGAGACCAGACACTTCATCTTTTAGAATATATGTCTAAAAATAAGGTCTTTGATAAAAATGATTACTACTCTTTTTGGAAAAAGAAAATGTCTAATTATTCTGGTTATATAGATGGAGCTACTCGTAACTCATTAGAGAATATTGGTTCAGAGTCAAATGACCTTAGCATCTGTGGACGTATTGCTCCTTTACTTATAGATGCAGACTCTAAAGATATATTTCTAAAAAGATCTAAAGAATTAACTGAGATAACTCACAATACTAAACTAGCAATACTCTCAACTGCATTTTTTGCAGAACTATTGTGGGATTCAAGACAAAATCAAGATATTAAAAAGAATATTGAGTTATTAAAAGTTAAATATCCAGAACTTTTAAGATGGATAGATGCCGGTGTTAAAAGTAAAGATGCAGATACTTTTACAAGCATTAGAAACTTTGGTCCGGCCTGTGGGATTGAAGATGGTTTTGCAGGAGTTATTCATCTTTTATCATTGAAAGATGATTTTAAAACTCTTATGCAAAAAAATGCTAAAGCTGGTGGAGATTCCTCTGCTAGGGGGATGACAGTTGCTATAATTTTAGCAACTCAAGATGATTTTAAAGCTCCACAAGAGTGGGTTGATGACATCAATACAATAGAAGAAATTAAAAAATACTTATCTATTTTATAGTCCTCTATCAGGAAGAGACTTTGCAACTATCAAAGTCTCTTTACCTCCTTTTAACCACAAAAAAGATATAATCCAAAAATTATAAAGAAATAAGCATATTATATTCTTAGCACCAAAGGATAACCATGAACATTCGTAAACGCGCCCTCACATTTGAAGATGTACTATTAGTACCACAATATTCTGAAGTATTACC
>NZ_JADGFC010000125.1 GCF_016744025.1 Sulfurimonas sp. | reverse complement strand
TTCATAGTAAAAAAGATGCAAGTAAATCAATATTCTCTATTAATGGTGATGTCTTAGATATAAAAGATGAATCTCATTCAGTGCATACTATCAACTCAATAGGTATGGATGAAAAAAATAACTTTGAAATTGTATTTTTACAAGATAATAGTTATAGACAAGAAATTATAAAAAAAGCTATTTTTGAAAACCTTATTTTATTAATTATAATTGCTATTATAACTGCATCAGTTATCAATTATGGTTCTAATATCATTTTAAATGATTTAGATGAGTCAAATATAAAACTTAAAAAAAGTCAAGACAGATTAAAAATACTGAATAAAAATTTACAGTTAGAAGTCGAAAAAGAAATAAAACTAAAACTAAAAAAAGAACTTGAAGCTAATGAGAAAGAAAGAATTTCACTTCATCAAAGTAAGTTAGCTAGCATGGGTGAAATGATAGGAAACATAGCTCATCAGTGGAGACAACCTTTGACTGAATTATCTTTAGTATTAATAAACATGGAGTTATATTTTGAACGTTCAAAAATGACAAAAGAAAAATTCCAAATAAAAGTAAAAGAGGCAAATGAGCAGATATCTTTTATGTCTAAAACAATTGACGACTTTAGAAACTTTTTTTCATCGGGGAAAAAAAAGGAAGTATATTCAATATCTTACGTCATAGATCAAGTGAAAAATCTTACAAATGCATCTTTGAGTAATAATAATATTGCATTAAAATATAAAATAGACACAGACTATAAACTTAATGGATATCCAAATGAAGTTGCTCAAGCCTTTCTTAATATAATTAATAATGCTAGAGATAAATTTATTAATGAAAAGAATACTAACTCATTAATAAATATACATGCTTTTATAGAAAATTCTAAAAAGTATATAACTATTGAAGATAATGCTGGAGGTATAATAGTTGAACCAATAGAGAAAGTATTTGAGCCATATTATAGTACAAAGCACGCTAAAAGAGGTACTGGAATTGGGTTGTATATGACTAAATCTATTATTGAAAAAAATAACAATGCTAAATTGTCTGTTCATAACTCAAAAGATGGGGCAGTTTTTACTATAGTTTTTTAAAAGAGGGTGGAGTAAGTATTATACTAACTCCACTTTTATTTATTTGATTTTTTTATCGCCTCTTATTTTATCAATATCAAGTCCTAAAGCTTTAAAATTACTTCTTACAGAATGTTTTTCTTCTAATACCTTTGAATTGTAATAACCCATATTATTGTTAGTTTGTAATCCTTTTTTCAAATCAAAGTCAGCTCTAGGTTGTGCATTAACATATAACATAATGTCAGCTGCTTCTTGATTACTCAATGAGTCTCCTTGATATAATGGCATATTAGATTGCACCCAAGCCGCACCTTTATTTAACTTGCTCATACCTGCACCAGTGTTATAAGACAATGAATGATTAGTTTTGTCTTTACCCCATAGTGGAGGAAAAGAAGCTATACCTTGACCTTGAACTCCGTGACATGAAATACATTTTTGTGTGAAAAGCTTTTTACCATTTGTATAGTTTGTATGTTTTGCTTTTTTCTGAATTTTTGTAAATTTTTTAATGTTTTTAGCCCATCTCTCGGAATTAGATGGTCCACATGGTCTTTTTTCATTTAGATTAATTGTTTTACCAGTTGAGAGCCAAGTAATATATGTCGCCATAGCAATACTAGCCTCAGTATCAACAATAGGTCTTTTCCCATCCATGCTTCTCATAAAACAATTATTGATTCTATTTTGTAATGTTTGAACTGTCTTTTCTCTTTTTGAATATGCAGGAAATGCCGTTGCTGTATCTACAAACGTCCCAATTCCACTTGCTGTACCTGGTTTATCATCACTTCCTTTTAAATGACAACTTATGCATTGCAACTTATTTCCAACTAAATCTTTAGTAAGTGAGTGTGTATTAGTTTTTAGCATTATCTGCTCACCGAGTTTCACCATATCCCCGACAGGGCCCATTGGATATTTTGTAGGAATACCCCCCCCCAGCCATTAGTGAATTCCCAATAAGTAGTACTGCTAGTAACTCTTTAGTAAATAATTTCATCTATTCTCCTTTATGAATAAGTATAAGTGTAACGTTATAGAGGGGGAAAGTAGGAGGTTCTTTTTTAATTATACCTTGATAAGGTAGCTTCTTACCAAGGTGCTATATTTAAAAAGAGTTATTTTTTATCGCTGATTTGTGAGCCTAAATAACCAAGAGAACCAACTACTCCAGCTAAACTTGTTTGCCAATCTGCAGGCATAAAAACAACTTTAGAATTATCAGAGTCAGAGATTTCTTTTATGCTATCAATGTATCTTTGAGCAAGTAAATAGTTAGGTGCTATCTCTCCTGAAGCTAATCCTTGACCTACGATTACCATAGATTTACGGTCTCCATCTGCTAGTTCTACTTTTGCTTGTGCTTCAAGTTTTGCGGCTTCTAGTCTTCCTTGTGCTTCTAAAATAACAGCTTGTTTTTGTCCCTCAGCTTTTGCAATAGATGCTTGTCTATCTCCATCTGCTATAAGGATTGTAGCTTCTCTATCTCTATCCGCTGCAGCTTGTCTTTCCATTGCTTCTTGTAAGTTGTCACTTGGGCGAATGTCTTGAACTTCTAAGTTACCAAGTGTAAGACCCCATCCACTAAGTGAATCTCTAATTTTTGCTGCAACTTGTGCTTTAATTTGGTCGCGTTGTGAAAGTGACTCATTAAGTGTCATCCCACCAATTACTGCACGAAGAGTTGTTGTTGTCATATTTGCAACAGCACTCTCAAAGTTACTAATAGAATAAGATGCTTTACCTGGATCAGTAACACGATAAAAAACTACAGCACTAATGATTACTACTGCATTATCTTTTGTAATTACCTCTTGGTCTCTAGTTTGTTGAATAAGTTCTTTTGTTACAATTTTATAAGCTACACTATCTACAATAGGAATCAGTAAACTTAGTCCTGGCAATAATGTTTTGCTATATTTTCCTAATCTCTCAACAACCCACTCTTCACCTTGAGGCACAATACGAACCATTTTTGATAGAGTATATACAACTCCAATGACTAAGACAATCGAAAAAACAACACTTATATCTATATTTGTATTCATTATAATTTCCTTTTATTTTTTTTCAACTACGATGGTATTTCCATGTAGTTCTACGATTTTAATTTCACTACCCATTTCTATCTCTCCACTAAGAGAAATTGCCGGCCAACTGCGAGTTCCAAGAATAGGTTCTACTAATTCTACCTCTCCCTCACTAGTATCAGAGATAGATGCAGTGATAACTCCAAACTTGCCGACAAATTCATTGTGTGTTCCAACATTGGAGGTTGGAGAATCAGCCATTTTATTTCTTTTAAAAATGATTACACCGATGAACATAAAAATAGATGCAACGATAAGTTGCCAAAAAATAGACTCAGGCATGAAGTAAGCAACAAGTGCTGAAAATAAAAAACCTATTCCTGCAAAAAGAGCAAAAAAAGTTGGGATATTCATTTCGATGACAAATGCTAAAACACTTAATATTAACCATATATAGTATGACATTTTTTATCCTTTTACTAAAATTGAATTGTATTGCTCAGATAACTGAGTTAAATCTTGTGCTTTGGGAGCATTAGTCAGTTTAAAAAACAGACCTACAGATATTAAAATTAATGGCATAAGCAATTGAGCACTTAATAAAAAAATGATAATTCCACAAATAACTATAATTTCTATTATAGCCCATAATATAAAATGTACTGAAAGATAGTTAGCAAAAAATGCTGGTTCATCTAAGTTTGTTTTATTTGTTTCTTTTCTGTCAAAAATAGAATTAGACGATAACATTCTAAGACGTGCTACTTTTAATGCCATCATTAAAATAATCATCAAAGCAATTGAAGCATATGAAATGATTTTGAGAGTTTGTATATCTGTTATTACTGGAGGAATTGGAGCATACTTATACATATAAACTATAAAACAAGCATATACAATATCTGGTAAAATCATCAATATATGCAATCTTTTAAAGGTTTTTATTTTTTTTTGAATTAACTTAGTGGTTTCTATCATTTATTACCTTCAATTTAATATGAGAAAGTAGTATATTATGTGAATGCTTAATAATTGAAAAAGTTGAAATTCTTTAGGTGTAATTAACTGTGCATCTAAATATAACCAAAAGCCTTTTATAATCAAAAAAGTGTATAATTGCTTTTTTAAGATAAGGAATAAATATGAAAAAAATCATTATATTATCAGCTATCGCTTTAACACTTATGTTTAGCGGATGTACGCAAGAGACACAAAACAAGATAGGTAGAAGTATTCAAAACTGGACAGGAACAAATGGTGTTCTTGATATCTATATGGGTGATAAGCTTGTGAAAAGATTTATCAAAATAGATAAGCTTTCAACTGCTGAAGCTACACAAGGCTCAACTTCTAGAACATATAGATATGGTTATGGTGTTTTAGATGCCAACCAAAATCTTAAAGTTGATTCTGGTGAGAAAAAACTTTACTTTGAAATAAGTGACTACTCAACTTCTTACATCTTTTATGATAACCCAGGTGCTGAGAAATAGATGAACATAATAGAACTGTTTAAATATTTAGTAGAACAAAAAAGTGAGACACCCGATGATGGTGGACTTTCAGATTTTATACAAAACTATTTACCAGACTTTACTGCAGAGCGTATAGATGGAGAAGATGTTAAAAATCTTTTTATATACAAGAAGTTTGGTGAGGGTGAACATCTATGTTTTGCAGGACATGTTGATGTTGTTCCTGCTGGAAAAGGATGGGATACAAATCCTTATGAAGCAGTAGAAAAAGATGGTTACATCTTTGGTCGCGGTACTCAAGATATGAAAAGTGGAGTAGCAGCATTTACTCAAGCTGTTAAAGAAGCTAAAGATTTTAAGGGAACACTCTCTCTTTTACTAACTTCAGATGAAGAGGGTGACGCGATTAACGGTACTGTAAAAGTTTTAGAGTACTTAAAAGAGAACTCTAAACTTCCAGATGCAGTAGTAGTTGCAGAGCCAACTTGTGAAGAGAACTTTGGAGATGCTATCAAAGTAGGGCGTAGAGGTTCTATAAATGGTTACATCACTTTAAATGGTAAACAAGGTCACGCTGCATATCCTGAGAAGGCTATAAATCCTATCCACAACATTGCACCTAGACTTTTAAATATGGCTGGTGTTAACCTAGACAATGGAGATGAGTTTTTTAGTCCTAGTAAGTTTGTAGTAACAGACATACGCTCTGGAATGCAAGTTACAAATGTAACTCCAAATCATCTTGATATGATGTTTAATGTTAGAAACACAACTCTTACAACACAAAAAGAAGTTACAGAGTTTGTGGCAAAAAACTTAGACGGACTAGACTATGAGTTAAAGCTTACACAAGGCTCGTATCCATTTAAAACTGATACTGATACAAAGCTTGTAAAAAAGATAGATGAAGCTATAAAGAGCGTTACAGGTATGAAACCTAAACACTCAACAGCTGGTGGAACCTCAGATGCAAGGTTTATATCTCCTCTGGGAATAGACGTTGTAGAGTTTGGTGTTATAAATGACACTATCCACGCAGTAAATGAGAGAACAAGTGTTAAAGAAGTTCAAGATCTTTATCAAGTATTTAAAAACCTCATTAGCATCTGGAAATAAGAAAAGAATTAAGGAATATTAATGAAATTAGTACAAACGACAAAAGCACCATCAGCGATAGGTCCATACTCTCAAGCAGTAGTAGCAAATGGAATGGTTTACACTTCAGGACAGATTGCACTTACTCCAGAGGGTGTAATGTTAGAAGATGATGTAGTTATCCAAACAAAACAAGTTTTAGCCAACTTAAAAGCTGTTTTAGAAGAAGCGGGTAGCTCTATGAATCAAGTTGTTAAAACTACTATCTTCATAGCATCTATGGACGATTTTGCTGTTATCAATGGAATCTATGAAGAAGCTTTTGGCTCTCATAAACCAGCTCGTGCTACCGTGGCTGTAAAAACTCTTCCTAAAAATGCTTTAGTTGAGATAGATGCAGTAGCATTGGTTAACTAGTTTATAACCTTTAATAAAAGTGCATAGAGAGTTTTATTCTCTTGCTCGGAAATTTTAGACGTAAAACCCTTACCTACTTCCATTACACATGGGAGTAGTTCATTTAAAAGTTCTCTTCCCTTTGGTGTAAGTGATATAACTTTCTTTCTCTTATCTTTTTTATCAGCCGTTCTTTTTATAAAACCTTTTTCTTCTAAACGATTCATAAGCCTTGCTGTAGAAGGTTCATCTGAATTTATGAACTCAGATATCTCTTTTTGTGTCAATGAACCACTCTTATATAATTGCATCAAGGTTCCAAATTGATAGGTAGTAAGGTCATTTGCCTTTAGTTTTAGTTCCAAAGCTTGTTTCATTTGTGTGCTCAATGTATGTACCAAAAAGCCTAGAGATTCATTAAAATTATAATTTTCTATTTTCATATTGAAATTTTAACATAATTAGAAAGTACTTGTCCTTAACAAGTATTTAAGTTTTGATAAAATATACTTGCATATGACAAGTAAAAAGATACTCTGGTTTAGAGAAGTTTTTAATGGTCGATATCAAAGTTATATACTAAAGGATAATACTATGAAAAAGATTATGTTAATACTTGTAATGGCAATAAATATGTTTGGAGCTACTTATACAGTTGAAGAGAGCAGTTCAGATATTAAATTTGAGGCTAGCAAGTTTATGTTTGTTGGAGTAAGTGGAGAGTTCAAAAAGTTCTCAGGTAAGGTCGTTTTGGATGATGAGTCAAATATAGTTTCTATAAATGGAAAAATTAAAATAGACTCTATAAATACTAATGACCAAAAAAGAGACAGTACTTTAAAAGAAGATGATTATTTTTATGTTGATAATTTTCCATATATAATCATTAAAAGTCTCAAAATAAAAGACAATATTATAGAGATATCAACAACAATAAAGGGCATTACTAAAGTATTGAACTTCAATATTGATAAAGTCGAAGTTGATGGTTCAAGATTGGTTATGGAACTTTCATCAGTAGTTAATAGACAAGACTTTATGTTAAATGGTTCTATGAGTGTAGTGATTTCAGATGATGTAAATGTAAAAGTTGAACTGGTTGCATATAAATCTGAAAATATACTAGTAGATTAAATTTAAATTAGCTTAAGTTAAAAGTACTACAATTCGATATATTAATAAATGACCGACGGTCGGTCATTTAAATTTTTAAAGGAAAATAATGGCAATTATTGTAGATAAGATACAAAAAAGAAAAGATATAGCTCTTGCATGTCAAGACATATTTATCCAAAAAGGTATCAACGATCTTACGGTTTCTCAAATAGCTAAAGCAGCAGGAGTAGGCAAGGGTACTATCTATGATTATTTTAAAAATAAAGAAGATATTGTTTTTGAAATAGTAAATATTTTAATGCAAAAGCATAATAAAATGA
>NZ_JADGFC010000124.1 GCF_016744025.1 Sulfurimonas sp. | reverse complement strand
TAAACTTAGTAGATTATTATCTTGTGAATTATAAGAAAAAGTAGAAAATTATGCACCCGTTTTTTTAATTAAGTCACAATTTTCAAGTATTTGGCTTAAAAAATATCCTTAGTTTTACAATCTTTATATCATATAAACATAACCTGCTATTATCCTATTAATAAATTTAAGCATTTAAAATGCAAATTAGAAGGAGATCATATGAGTGAACCAACCTTAGAAAGTATCGATGATTACAATACATTTAGTGTAGAAAAAAAGAAAGTTTTTTTTGCCATAGTGATTTCAAGTCTTATACTGGGCGTTATTTATACTTTAGCAACAAGTTTTTATCCTCCAGAAGAACCGATTTCAATTGACAAAACATATAAAAAAGTTCCAATGAGATAAGTAATGCGAGTTGATATCAATATTTTGATACAATTGCAAAAAAAAATTAAGGTCACACAATGTTAATGACAGTTGTCGCTATATATACAATATTTGTTTTAATAACTATCTATACAAGCGTAATGCAAATCGGCTATGTAAATATAGCTAAAAGAAAAGATGCAGTTTTACTCTCAAGTGCAGACTTCTTAAAGGCTGGCAACTATGCCGTAGCTAAAGAGAAGATGTCTATTGTAAGCTCATTTATAGACTATATTATGTTTATTGCTTGGATGAGTTTTGGTATATCTTACCTATCAAATAATGTGATTTTTGAATCAGATGCAGTGATGAATATCGCTATAGTTATGGGTTTTGTTATTATTAACTCAATCCTTTCTTTACCTTTTGCATATTATGAGAAGTTTGTTCTTGATGAGAAATTTAGTTTTAATAAGTCAAGCATGACTCAGTGGGTAAAAGACACTCTTATATCTTTTGTAATGACTCTTGTTCTAGGCTCTTTAATGGTATGGGGTATCTACGCGATTATCTCAAACTTCGCTCTTTGGTGGTTATGGAGTTTTGTATTTACATTTACTATATTTGTACTTATAAATATGCTTTATCCTGCCTTTCGTGGAATGTTCTTTGATAAATTTACTCCACTAGAAGATAAAGCTTTAGACTCAGAGATAAAAACTTTAATGGAAAAAGCAGGGTATGTAAGCTCTGGTGTTTTTATGAGTGATGCTTCAAAAAGAGATGCAAGACTAAATGCTTACTTTGGTGGTTTTGGTAAAACTAAAAAAGTTGTACTTTTTGATACATTAGTAGAAAAGTTAAGTACGAAGGAACTTTTAGCTGTTTTAGGACATGAACTAGGGCACTTTGCACATGGAGATATCTATAAAAGCATAGGTCTTGTTGGTGCTATGCTTTTTGCAATGTTTGGTGTCTTTGGAAACCTTCCTGAATCACTTTACTTAGATATGGGGATAACTCCTGCACCATATCTACTTATAATACTTCTTATGTTATTTATGCCTATTTTAAGTTTTATCATGATGCCAATAATTGGAATAGTAAGCCGTCATAATGAGTATGCTGCGGACAAAATGGGAAGTGAATTAGCTGGAAAGGGTGGAGCAATAGAACTTGCAAATGCACTTAAAAAGCTTGTAACAGAGAATAAAAGTTTTCCACTTTCTCACCCTTTATATATCTTTTTTCACTACACGCATCCTCCTGTTTTAGAGAGATTAAAAGAGCTTGGTGTAGATGTAGCAAAGATTGATAAAAGTTCTTTAGAGGGCAAATGCGAAGCCAATATATAGTAAAAGATGTCTTAGCTGAAATCACTTCAAAACTTAAACCTTTTATAGAACGAGCATCTAGAGAAGCACAACTTCTTTTAATGGGGCATCTACAAGAAGATGAGCTTTGGCTTATAACAAACCAAAAGTCTGAAGTCACAAATGTTGAAAAACTATTTGAGTGGGTTGATAGAAGAGCAAAAAATGAACCTCTAGAGTATATAACAAATAGTGTGAGCTTTTACTCACAAGAGTTTTTTATAGCTCCTGGTGCTCTTATCCCTCGTCCAGAGACTGAACTTCTTATAGACGATGTTTTAAAAAACTTTCCAGACATAGATGCAAAGATTACTTTTGTAGAAGTGGGAATAGGTAGCGGAATCATCTCCATTGTTCTTGCACAACATTATAAAAATGCTAAGTTCATAGCTGTAGATATCTCAGCAGATGCCCTTAAAATTGCAAAAGTAAATATAGAGAAGTTTGAGATGCAAGATAGAATTGAGTTACGACTTGGTTCACTTTTAGAACCAGTAGATGAACATATTGATTATCTTGTTTCTAATCCTCCATATATAGCAGATGAAGTTCTTTTAGAATCAAATCTTTCATATGAACCTCAAAATGCACTTTTTGGTGGAAGTATCGGTGATGAAATAATTCAGAACCTACTTGATGAAGTCTTAAAGAGAAATATTAACTTTTTTACATGTGAGATGGGTTATGACCAAAAGGGTAAAATACGTGATTATTTAATTACTAAAGATTTTGAGAATTTAGAGTTTTATAAAGACTATAGTGATTTCGATCGCGGGTTTACATTAAAGATATAGGGCGGTAATAGCTATGAGAAAGAGAATGTATATAGATTTTAGTTATTTGATTATGTTAGCAGCATCTTTTGGCGGAGTTATCGTATTAGGTGCTTTTGTAGCACCAGTCATTTTTAATACAGATAGAATCTTGGTAGAGGTTGCATTAGATAATTTTAACTCTGGAATCATCATGGGTGAAATCTTTCGCCGATTTAGCTACTGGCTTTATATTGTAGCCTCTGTTGTTGCACTTTACGAGGCTGTCATGTATAAGATGGGACAAAGAGATGCCATTGCTTTGTCAAGTGCCGTCACTGTAGTTTTTTCTTCTTTAATGTTTAGCGCAGTATATTCTCCAAAAATATTATCTATGCAATCTATAGGCTTAGAAGCGACACAAAGTGATACTTTTGCTAGTGTCCATATGGCAAGTGAACTTGACTTTAAAATACTAGCTGTAGCGCTAGTTGTTCTTTTTATCAGAAGATTAATGCTCCTTAGAATTTCTTAAATTCTAGAGACTTTTTCTCCTCCTTTCCTCCTTTTATCTCTGCACTTAATACAAATATATTGAAAATATATCATAAACTTAACACTTTTTTAACAATTATTCTATATTATTATACAAATTATAAAAACAGGAGATAGAATGAAGAAAATTATAACTGGTATATTAGTACTAAGTACATTAGTGTTTGGTGCGATGGATGAGGGTAAAGGCAAGCCTCAAGGAAAGAAACAAATGAAGATGTTTCAAACTGTTGGTATGAAACAAGCTATTATTCTTCAAGATGGGAAAGAAAAAATGTTTTGTCCATCATGTGGAATGACTCTTCCAGTATTTTACAAAACAAACCACGCTGCTACACACGGTGATCATACAGAACAATATTGTTCTCTTCACTGTTTAACAGAGACAAATATGAAAAACAATGGCTCTCTAAAAGATATCAAAGTTGTAGATGTTACAACTCTAAAGTTCATAGATGCAAACAAAGCTACTTATGTTGTAGGAAGTAGTAAAAAAGGGACTATGTCAATGAAGAGTAAGTATGCTTTTGCTAAGAAAAAAGATGCTAATGCCTTTGCTAAGAAATTTGGCGGAAAAGTACTTAACTATGAGAAGACATCTAAAATAGCTTCAAAAGGCCTAGAAAAAGAGATGAAAATGATTGCTAAAAGACAAGCAAAAATGGCTCAAAAAGGTGAAATGATGTACAAGAAGATGTGTAAAAAGACAGATGTTACATTCAACTCAACTGCACAAGCTAAAGCATTTGTTAAATCAAGCAAAATTTGTGGAGATATGAAGGGTAAAAAACTTCAAGCTGTTGGAATCTACCTAGGTAGAAGATAAATATTTAATATCAAGGATATATAACTATATCCTTGGTCCTTTTCAAGCTAGCATAAATTATTTAAGATAAAATATTACTTCTTTAAATCAAGGAATTTTATGAAGACACTCAAAATACTTACATTAATCACTATCTTAATTCTATCCTCTCTAAATCTAAACGCAAAAAGTTTTTCTAAAGTAGCTACAAAAGAGCCTGTTTTAGTCCAAAAAGGACATGAAAAGCACTGGTGCCCAGTTTGTGGGATGAATCTAAAAATGTTTTACAAAACAAATCATACTTCACAACTTCATAATAAAACTTCTAGACAATACTGTTCTATGAGATGTTTAGTTATGGACAAAGAAGAGTACGGAATAGACACTTCTAGCATAAAAGTTATAGATGCCTTAAGCGAAAAATTCATACAAGCCTCTAGTGCTTTTTATGTTCTTGGCTCTAAAGTAAAAGGCACTATGAGTAAGAAAAGTAAACTTGCCTTTGCCCAAGAAGCAGATGCCAAAAAGTTTGCTAAAAAATATAAAGGAAAAGTAGTTTCATTTGAAGTTGCAATGAAGTCTGCAAAAGATTCTCTTGTCTCCGATACTCAAGCTATAAAAAAGAAAAAAGAAAAAAAGATTTATCCAATGGGTAAAAAAGTTTTTGATAAAAAATGTAGTAAGGATATAGACCTTACAAATTATATAGAGATAAATGAACTTAAAGCTGCCCTCAACCAAGGAGGACGAGATATACAAAATAACAAACTTTGCAAAGCTATGAAAGAGAAACAACTACATGCTTTAGCTCTTTATCTTTGGGAAGTAAAACGTTTTGGAGATTTGGATGATATCAAGGGCAAAATTCATGTAACAGTAGATGAAAAGTGTCCTATTTGTGGAATGTTCGTATACAAATATCCAAAATGGGCAGCACAAATATTTTATGGCGATATGCATTACTCATTTGATGGTGTAAAGGATATGATGAAGTATTACTTTGATCATAAAGATGGCATCTCTAAAATGTTAGTTACAGATTACTATTCTCAAAAAGCTATAGAAGCTAGAGAATCTTACTTTGTAATAGGAAGTGATGTATATGGACCTATGGGAGATGAACTAATTCCTTTTGAAAAACTCTCAGATGCAAAGACTTTTAGTCTAGACCATAAGGGTTTAAAAACCTTAAAGTTTGATTCAATAAAATTGGATGAAGTAAATAAACTAGATGAATAAATATTTATATACTCCAAAAACTCCTCGTTTATTATCTGTTTTATTTTCTCTCGTGGCTATATTAGTCGCTGAGAGTTTCTACCTTAGTTTTACAAAAACACTTAGTCTTGAGACACAAACTAAGAGAAAAGAGTTTGTAGCTATTAGTGGTCTTCCAGACTTGGCAATTTCAACTGAAGCAACTTTTATTAGACATAGAAGTATGAGTGAAGTTTTTTCTATATACAAAGATGATGGAAGTCTTAGAGAGTACTTTCCCTCGACTTATACCTACTCACACTCTCACATTATAAATGGACATACTAATGCTCAAAAAAATTAACTTCTACCTCATAGAGTACGCAATTAACGCGATACTTAGACAAAAATATAAAAGCTTTTTTATTACAACTATTTTGACACTTCTTATCTTTCTTTTAACAAGTGTTTTTTTTATAACCAACTCTATAAAGTATGAGCTAGACTCAACTGTAGATGCTCTTCCTGAAATAGTTGTTCAAAAGATAAAAGCAGGACGTCACTACGATATAGATGTAGATGTACAAGAAGAGATACTAGAAATCACTGGAGTTGTAGATGCAGTCTCTCGTGTGTGGGGTTATTACTATTTCGAAAATGCTGGTGTAAACTTCTCTATAGTTGGAGTCAATGAGTTTGAAGATCAGTACAAAGAATCACTGAAAAAGATAGTTGAAAATGGAAAATTAGGTGATAGTGATAAAAGTTTTATGGTTGTTGGTAGTGGAGTTAAAAAAAGTATGAGCGAAAACTATTACAAAGAGTACTTTAACTTTATAAAACCAGATGGAACTCTTAAGAAGATGGATATTGTCGGTGTATTTGATGGTGATACTCAGCTAGAATCTAACGATATGATAGTTATGTCAAAAGAGAATGTTAGAGAGATATTTGATATAGATGAATCAAAAGCTACTGATATTGTTGTTAAGGTCTCAAACCCTGATGAAGTACAAACAATAGCATCTAAGATAAAGCTGATTTTTCCAGATAGTAGAATAATCACTAAAAATGATTTAAAAATCTCTTATCAAAATATATTTGATTATAAGAGTGGAATATTTTTAGCACTCTTTATCATTTCACTATTTACATTCTTTATCATTATTTATGACAAAGCAAGTGGTCTTAGCTCTGAAGAAAAAAGAGAGATAGGAATACTAAAAGCTATTGGATGGAGAGTTGATGATGTACTTAAAGAGAAATTTTATGAAGGTTTTATCATCTCTTTTATCGCTTATTTGCTTGGTGTTATCTTGGCCTTTATGTTTGTATATATCTTTCAAGCACCACTTTTACAAAATATATTTACAGGTTACTCACAACTAAAGACATCTTTTGAGCTTCCATTTATTTTTGATGTTCAAACACTTTTTTTGGTCTTTTTTCTAAGTGTACCAATATATATAGCGGCGACTATTATCCCATCATGGAAAACAGCTACTTTAGATGCTGACGAGGTTATAAGGTAAATATGTCATATTGTGATATTTTTGTGGTTTAGTTTTGGGATGTGTTAGTATTTTATAATAAAGGATAATTATTTATGAGTATAGAAGGTACTTTGATTTATGATCAGTTTTTAGATGATATAAGAGAATCTGTAAATAAAGAATTTAGCTATTATAATGTAAGTATAAAGGAAAATGAAAACATATCATTTACGCTTCTTTATTATGTTAATTGGAGAAGAAGGTTTATATGTCAAGCTAACAGAACAGTAATATATTCAACAGAGATAAAGAAAAATAATAAGTATTTAAAATATAAAAAAACAATTGATAAAATAGAATATAAATTGAAAAATGCAGAAGAAATTACATCATATTTAAGTAAAGGAATAATAGAAACTCCCTATATCTGTAATTCTAAAAGTCAAGCTAATGATAAAGACACTTTTCTAAATGCATTCAATATTCATCATTTACACTTGGGAGATAAGTATTTAGAGAAAGACAAAATATTTGACATTAATTTTATCGCTAGAACTAAGGAATTACTATTTATATTAATTAAAAATGATAAGGTCTATTTTTTAGATATTTTGGAACATGATTTTTACAATGAGAACTTATTTAGAATAATAAAAAATAATTGGAGTCAAATATTAGAACCTTATAAGCTTAATGGAATATCCCCAATAAAAAATGAAATCAATAAAAAAGATAAAAAACGATTATTAAATTCTGGTTTAAATATGATGATTGAACTAGATGAAGAAATTTATGCAATTTGCGAAATAGTTTCTAGTGGACATAATTTCGCAGATGTAAGAAATATAGATTGGTTACTTGAAGAAATTAAAACATTGAGTGAAATATTAGTTGAAAATCAAGAGAATATTAGAAATTGTATTAATAAAATGTCAAATGAAGAACTAAGTAATTTTACTTATAAAATAATAATAGAAAAAGGATTGTTGTATTTTTTTGAAAATAAATCGAAAACAATCTTAAGG
>NZ_JADGFC010000123.1 GCF_016744025.1 Sulfurimonas sp. | reverse complement strand
TCGCAAGGGTTTTCAAACCCCCATATTCTTAATTAAGCCGAAAACCTTAAAGCATCAGAAAGTCATAGATTAATGCTATAACCCATTTGAGGATTATTAGTAATTAGAGTTGCTGGGAGTTTTTTACGTAACCGTTTAAACAAACTCTTAATAGAATCACTTGAAAATTCTTTATCAATTTGATCATAGTTTATATAGTTAAAAATATCTTGTGAACTAAAAGTTGTGTTCTTGTTTTTTATAAGAAGCTCTATTGTTTTTGATTCTTTATCACTTAGATTGATCCTTTGAGAATCCAAAAAAAGTGCTCTAAGAAGTCCATCAAAAGTATAACCCTCACCCAGTTCAACAAGGTTCTCGTTTCTAAAATCAGTACAAACTCTATCTAAAGTTTCAAAAATCTCTTCAAGCACTAAAGGTTTTTGCATAAAACTTTCTACACCAATATTTATTAAATCAATAAGATATTTTTTATCACTGTAAGCAGAAATTATAATAATTTTTTGCTTTTTATTTATTTTAAATATCTCTTTACTCATAGCAATACCATCAAGATATGGCATATGTATATCACTAATAACGATATCATAATAAGAGTTGTTTTCTAAAAAAAAGTCATTATAAAGAGCAAGTCCTTCTTTTCCATCAACAGCTAAATCCACTACCTTAAATAGTTTAATAAGAGTGCGCATTGTACTTTTACGAAGTGCAGAATCATCTTCAACATAGAGTATATTTAAGTTTTTCGATATTTTTTTTAAAGTTTGAAAACTCAAAAGGAACTCCAATGTATTTATGTTCAAAAAAACTATGACATAATAACATTTAACTCTTCATTATTCTCTATTTTCTAAAAATTGCAGAATCTCTCTTGGAAGTTCTTGAATGCTGTTTTGCTGAACAACAGCACCTATTTCTTGCGCTACTTTTGGCATTCCATAAATAACACAACTATTTTTATCTTGCCCAAAAGTCATAGCACCTGACTTTCTAATATTGAGTAGACCTTTTGCACCATCCGAGCCCATTCCAGTCAAAATAACGCCAATAGCATTAGCGCCTGCTGTTTTTGAAACTGAGTTAAACAATACATCAACAGATGGACGATGCCCAGAAATCTTTTTTCCACCACCGAGTTGAACAAAATATCTATGTCCAAATTGTCTTAAAACCATATGCTTATCACCTGGTGCTAAAAGGACTTCTCCAATATTTAGAGTGTCTCCATCCTTTGCCTCTCTAACATCCATTTCACATATGCTGTCCAAACACTGGGCAAACTGTTTTGTAAAGTCAGCTGGCATATGCTGTACAATCAACATCCCAGGAGTGTTTCTTGGAAATTGAGGTAAAAATGCTTTAAGTGCTTCAACTCCGCCAGTAGAGGAACCTATGACAATAAGTTTTTGTGTAGTTTCTGAGAGAGAATTATTATATTTAAGTTGTTGACTTCTTCCAACTTTAGAACGTTTAAAGACCTTAGCATTAGCAGCACTTTTAACTTTTTGCAAAAGTTCTTCTTGAATTTCATCTGAAGACTCATAGATATTTGAGTGTGGCTTAGCAATAAAATCGACAGCTCCTGATTCAAGTGCGTCTAGTGTTGTTTGAGCTCCCTTTTGTGTTAAAGATGAAACCATAACAACTGGAATCGGCATATGTATCATAAGTTTTTTTAAAAAAGTAATACCATCCATTCTTGGCATCTCCACATCTAAACAAACAACATCAGGACGATTTTTTACAATTTTATCACGTGCTATATATGCGTCAGCAGCAGTATCAATGCTTTGTATATCACTATCATTTTTTAAAATCTCACTAAGAATTGCTCTGGCAGTTGCACTATCATCTACTACTAAAACTTTTATACCCATCTTTACTCTTCACCATTTTTAATGTATTTTAAAAATATTTTTCCAGTATCACTTCGCATCATTATACGTCTTCCTTTATCTCCGCCAACATCTTGAGCTACTATAGGAATACCATACTCTCTTAAAATCTCTTTTGCAATTAAAATATTTTTACGACCTATCATCATATCCTCACTAGAGACATCAATAACATTTCCACCGCCAAAAAGCTTAGCTTCCATATTGTGTACTTCACAACCAATATTTACCATACTTTCAATAAGACGAGGAATTGAAATATTTCCATATTTAGGGCTTTGAAGACCATTTTCATTCCAAAGTGGTACTAGGTAGTGATTCATCCCACCCATTTGTGTAACGCTATCATATAGACATACAGAGATACATGAACCAAGTATTGTGCTTATTTCAGTAGCCCTTGCTCCAATATGAATCTCTCCTACATGAATGAACTTTCTTGTATACATCTAGAATTCAACCATGCCGTCACTATCATCAAAAATAAATTCATTTGAACCAAATCCTGTTGATAAATTTATCTCTTTATCATCTACTTTTTTGATTGTGACAATAAAAATAGTTTTTTCATCTCCTTTGATATTATCTATAGTTCCACCTAAGGCTTCAACCATACCTCTAGTTACGCTAAGTCCTAGCCCTAGACCTGCAGTAGACCTTGTTTTACCAGTCTCAAAGTGCGCAAAACGATTGTAAATATTTTTAGTATGTTCTGCATATACACCCTCACCTTCATCTTGAACTTCTATAATATATTCTTTTTCATCACAAAAAAGAGTTACAAGAACCTTAGCATCTGGATATGAATACTCACAAGCATTTGAGATTAAGTTCAAAAATATCATATCAAGCTTTTGAGAGTCAGCAATAATCTTTTCATCACACTTGCTTTTATACTCTAGAGTTAAAGATTTTTCTTCAATTATAGGAGAAAAATATTCAATTGTTTCATCAAATATTTCTTTAATATCAACAACTGAATAATAATTTGCAATCTCACCCGCTTCAATTTCAGATGCACAAAAAATATTTTTCAGACTAAAATCAAGTTTTAGAAGTTCTTTTTTCATCATATCTGATAGAGTTGATATCTTTTCATCGTCTGATTTTTTAATCATCATACTTACAATATTTAAAAGAGATGACATAGGATTGTTAAATTCATTTTTAATTAGAGATAAGAACTTACTTTTTACTTCTTGAGAGTTTTGATTTTTTTCATTTAGAGTAAGAAGTTTTTTTGTCATAAACTCCATTTCGGCGATTGAAGCTTGTTTTTCTTCAAAACGACGGCTAATCTCCTTTAGTAAGTTATCATCAGATACATTGGATATTTCCATAATAGTTCCTTAATTTGGTTTATATATTGAGGGAGCAGCTAATTTATATTTAGAATTTTTAGTATGAATAGACTCTGAATGACCTATAAATAATCTAGAGTTTTCTTTTAATAATTTAGCGAATTCTTCTAAGAGTTGATTTTGTGTAGGTCTGTCAAAATAAATCATCACATTACGACAAAGGATTAGATTAAATTTATTTTTAAACATTAAAAAATTTCCAGTTACAAGATTGAATGATCGAAATACTATATATTGTTTGAGTTCATCTTTTATAACAAAGTTTTTACTTCCATTACTATTTTTAAAAATATCAAAATATTTCAACACTACGTGTTTAGGCATATTCTCAATATCTTTTTGAGTATAAATCCCTTTTATAGCTTTTTTCAAAATATCTTCAGAAATATCAGTTGCCAATATTTTAATATCCCATTGATGAAAGTTACTAAGATGCTCTTTTAAAAACATAATAATACTATATGGTTCTTGTCCACTAGAACATGCGGCAGACCAGATTCTAATAGTTTTGTTTGGTTCATCAAATAGTTCTTTTATATTATTTTGAAGATATATCCACTGATTTTCTTCTCTAAAAAAAGAAGTTACATTTGTTGTAATAGCATTGACTAGAAGCATTAACATCTGAGAACTACTATCATTAGCTATCTTCTCATAGAGTTCTTCATAAGAATTTAGATTAAACTCATTTAACCATTTTCTAAGACGAGATTGCACAAGAGTTCTTTTATGCTCAGCAAGAGAAATTCCGATTTCCTCATAGATTAATTTTTGGAACATTTTAAATTCTGATATAGATAATGTGTGTTCTAAACTCAATCTTTTCCTTCGTTTATATTAACAATTTTAGTTAAATAAAGTATACATCTTAACGGTGGCAGAGGGGTGTCAAAGTATTTCTTTTTTTATTAGTATTGTAAATCTTTATAGCTTTTTATATCTGTATCTTCTATATGATAATGCTTATGTTCACAATAAAGTGCATTTGACATAAAAAGTTCAATAGAATTAACTTCTTTAGAATCAACTGTTAAATGTTCTTCACTTAGTATAGCAAAATCATCACCAAATATACGAAAAATAGACTTAATTAAAAAAACACTTAGAAGAACAATGTAAAGAAGCAATGTATGTACTATAAGTTCTTGTGTATTTTTAATCTCAGGAAAGAATTTACCCTCATAAAAAGTTATTGAAAAGAGTACTGCACCTACTGTTGCAAAGGCTAAAAACAGTTCTTGTGTATGATTTGGCAAAATAAAAAAACCGCCATAACTTGCGATATATAAAAGTGAAAACAACTGCATAGCACTGTAGCAAATGTATATAAGTTCTTTTGAGTATAAATAGCGAACAAAGGTGTACACTATTGTCATTATCAAGATACCAAAAGTTATCCCGTAAGCTAAAACAAGACTCGTATCAAAGCTCAATTTTGTACCCAGTTCCTGTAAGGTTTAAGATAAGATTTTTAGGAAGTTTTGCTTTTAGATTTTTAACAAACTCAAGACCATTCATTTTTGGCATCTCAATATCTGTAATGATAATATCAGGAGAGTATGTCTCATAAAGCTTCAATGCACTTATAGCATCTGCTGCTTCATAAATATGCTCAAAAAAGTTTTCTAAATACTCAAGACCATTCTCACGAGCAATCTCATCGTCTTCAACATAAAGAACTTTGATATTTTTATTAAATAACTCGCTCATTTTTTAAAATTTACTTTTTGTCTATTTTTAAAATCTTGCTAATTATCTCATATGCATTTTTTGAAAGAGTTTCAACTGCTAGTATACGCTCTAACTCTTTTTTCATCAGCTCTTTATTTTCTTTATTTAATCTCTCATATATTTTAAACGCAGATGCCAGTCCAGATGCCATCTGTGGGTTTATTTTATCTATCTCTATAATCTTATCTGCAACAAAGGCATAACCATGTCCATCTATAGAGTGAAAATGTTTGTAGTTTCTTGCAAAAGCTCCGATGAGAGAGCGAACAAGATTTGGAACTTTTTCATCATAAACCTCATCATTTTGAAGTACTTTTACACGATCAAGAGTTCCATCTCTTGTAGATGCAGCGAGTATTGCAAAGTACTTGTTCATTACTAAGGTATCATCTTTATATCTATTGTAAAAATCTTTTAGAGCTACTTCACCCTCTTTACTTGTGATATTTTCAAGTATATCTAGAGCAACTACTCTATCTGTCATAGTAAGAGACTCTTCATACTGCTTTTTTGCCATAGAGATAACTTCGCTACTCTCTAATGAAGACAATAGTCTAAGTACTCTATTTTTAATAGCGCGTTTTCCCATATTGATTGCATCTAATTGTTTATTTTTAGGACTATGGTTTTGTTTGTAAAGTGATATTAACTTATCTTTATATAATGTTGCTAATTTACACTCTAGTCTATCTTTAGACAGATATATAGGAACAAAATCAACTACATCTTGTCTTTGCATTAGAGTTGACACTGATGGAAGTTCTAAGAGTAGTGCTTTGTAAGAGAGTTCAACATCTAAGTCTAAAATATACCCATAGGCTTTTATAAACTCTTTATCTATATGCCCACACTCCATCAACTGTTCTAAAGTCTCTGTAGCAAATGATTGTGCTGATTCATATCTAACAAAACTATTCGTATCATGCTTCATTAAAAAAGCATATTCTTTTGCCGTCTGTTGTATCTTAAGAGGCGCAGAAAAATCACGGTTTATAGACAAGTAAGGTTTAGCATCTAAACATGTGAAAACAAACTCTTGTGTTTCTTTTGAAATTATAAGAGTCTTCTCTAGTATCTCTTCTCCATTAAGTCCTATTAGAGCTATTTTTAGGGGAAAGTAATATGCTTTTTGCTTACTTCCATCAACTGCATTTGGAACAATCTGAGTTAGGGTAAGCTTATAAACTCCACAATGAAAAGATTCTTTAACGCTTAAGCTAGGAGTTCCTGACTGGTGATACCACGTTTCAAAGTCTTTTAAATCAATACCAGATGCCGTACTCATAGCCCATAAAAAGTCATCTGTTCTAACAGCTTGTCCATCAAAAGTATCAAAGTATAAGTCAGTTGCTTTTCTATAGTTGTCTTCACCTAAAAGAGTGTGAATCATACGAATAACCTCAGCACCCTTTTCATAAACTGTAGATGTGTAAAAGTTGTTTATAGACATATATGAGTCTGGCTGAATCGGGTGAGCTGTTGGAGATGCGTCTTCGACAAACTGTCTATCTCTAAGAGCCTTAACATCTTCTATACGTTGAACCTCACGAGAGTTTAAATCAGCCGAGAAAGATTGATCTCTAAAAACTGTAAGACCCTCTTTTAGAGTTAGTTGAAACCAGTCTCTACATGTGATACGATTTCCTGTCCAGTTATGAAAGTACTCATGAGCTATAACACTCTGAATACCCATAAAGTTTGCATCTGTTGCTTTTGTCTCATCTGCTAAAACATAGTGAGAGTTAAATATATTTAAACCTTTATTTTCCATTGCTCCCATGTTAAAACTATCAACTGCTACTATGTTATAAATCTCTAAGTCATACTCACGTCCGTATTTTTCTTCATCCCAAAGCATAGACTCTTTGAGTGATTGCATAGCATGAGAGCACTGAGATTCATTTCCTTTATCACAATATATATTTAACTCAACATGCTCTTTAGATGCAGTAGTATACTCGTCATTTACACATCCTAAATCACCTGCTACTAGAGCAAAAAGATAAGATGGTTTTGGATGTGGATCATGCCAAGTTACCCCATGTCTACCATTCATAAAGTCATGACAACTTTTCTTATTTCCATTACTAAGAAGTATTGGGTATTTATCTTTTTGTGCGATAAGAGTAGTAGTGAAGACACTCATAACATCTGGTCTATCTAAGTATGGAGTGATTCTTCTAAAACCTTCAGGTTCATTTTGAGTGCAAAATATAGGACCTGATTTGTACAGCCCTTCTAGTTCAGTATTATTTTGAGGATATATTTTATTTGTTATTTTTAGAGAAAATTTATCTGGAACATTTAGGATTATGAGTTTTTCATTTTCAATGATAAAACGACTTTCATCTAGTTTCAAATCATTTAAGTAAACCTCTATTAGTTGCAAATCTATCGTGTCAAGAGAAATATTATTTTCATTTGGATCAATCTTATTTATCTTCATAAGATTCATCACAGTCGTATAATCTTCAAAGAGCTCAAAGTGCAGTTCACAACTCTCTATTTCAAACTCAGGTTTCTTATAATCTTTTAAATAGATTGTTTTCATTTGGCTCATAATGCCTCTTTTTTTATTTTTAATAATAATAGCATAAGAGCTTATATAAGTAGTTAAAATA
>NZ_JADGFC010000239.1 GCF_016744025.1 Sulfurimonas sp. | reverse complement strand
AAATACAAAACTCCGTATGAAGTGTTTTTCAGTGAAATGAGTAAAAGATTAGCTAGCTAATTTAGGTGGAAATTGCACTTGTTGTTGGAATTGGCGAATGAAAATTAAAAGATTTAAGTATAGTTTTATATAACTATGAGGCTAAAGCTAAGAAGTTTACATTTGTTTTCAATCATTTGTTTATAGCCTTTTTACTTTCTTTTATAAGTATCTTTCCAGTTGTACGATAAGGTTCTTGTACTAAATCTAGTGCTTTATCTATCTGTCTATCCTGTGCAAAATCTTCAGATGATGAGGGAGAAAATACTTCAGACATTGCACCAAACCAACCTCCAATTGTTGCTAGAATAGTTGTTTTTTTAACATTCTTAGAAGCCATTCCAACAGCAGCTGCTGCATCTGCAACTACACCTGCTTCCCCAAGCTTTTTAGCAAATTTTTTTGGATCTTCTTTTATGCTTTTAATAATCTTTTTACCAGTTTCCTTAGCATCTTCATAACTATCAGGTATTTTTCTATCATCTATAGGTGCATGTGCGTCATCCTCAAATCCAATCCATGAAAGAACAAAAGGTATAAAAAACATATTATCCCCTTGACTCTTATCCAACCCAGCAAACTCAGCATTGTTTGCTGCTACTGTATTAAAGATTGATGGGGTTGTTGTTACTCTTCCTTTGTTATAGTTTGTCATAGAACTTTGACCTGTTGAACTAAGTGCAAAGTTCGTATATGAAGCTATATTTTCTCCTATATTTTGAGAAAAGTCAGATCTATCATCTCTATACGATTGGCTTTGGTCAAACGTTGAGCCTTCTTGTCTATCTATAGAGCGTTGGGCTTCAGTTCCTGCTACTTGAATTAGCCCTTCGTTTCCATTTTCTATATTTTTCTCATTTATGTATGAGTCTTTTGTTTCTAGGGAATGATAACCTTTTATATCTTTATTATCTCTTCCTTTTTCATCAGTAGCTATTAGTTTATTATCATGTGTTTCATAACCTAGTTTTTTCATTACTGTATCTGTAACATCATCCATCATTTGTTCTTTTTGTTCTGGAGTCAAATCAGGGTTACTTAATGCTTTGGCTAAAGCTGGGTCATTTGCTATTTCTTCTTTTATAGCTTCATATGTAGTGTGCTCTTTTGCAGTATTTGAGAAAAAATCACTTACACCTACTGTTTCATTTGTAACTATTTGCGTTATAGTATCAACTATCATACCTGACTTTAGTAAGTCTTGGGCTATCTGATTCCTACCATCTTCACTAAGCATTCTAGTATCCAACTCACCCTTTAAACCTTTATGACTACTCACGTTATAGATATCTACTTCATTATTTGCTATATCAGTATTTAGCATCTTAGTATCAGAGTCTTCTTCATTGCCTATTTGAATATTTCCACTTCCAAGAGTTGCTAATGTTTTTGTTTTTGCATTAGTACTGTCACTTGAAAAGTCTATTCCTACATTAGAGATTTTGGCATCTTGTACTGCTCCTCCTACATTAATTCCTACCGATGTACTTTTAGAAGTTTGAGTATTGTTAAGGCTAGATGCTAAGAGAGTATCTGTTTTTAGGTTTAGTTGTCCATTGTCTTTTCCATCTGCATACCCCAGGGCACCCTCTCTGGCTTCGCCATTCACCTTATCTACTGCTGCTATGATAGCACCTTTTAATTTTGTTTCTTGCTCTGTTGTTATATCTACCTTGTTTCCTGTTAAGCTTGTTAAAACAGTTTGTTTAGACTTAGAGTTAGCATTTGAAGTATTTGCTCCAAGAGAGCTTAATCCACTCGCACCGAAACCTGCACTTACCCCTACAGAGTTTGATCTTGTTTTACTACTATCTTGTACAGATGCAACTTCAAGATTTTTAGTATCTATTGTCAAAGAGTCATTAGCATTAAGAGTTGCACCTTTTATAGTTGTTTTCTCTTTTGTATTAATA
>NZ_JADGFC010000122.1 GCF_016744025.1 Sulfurimonas sp. | reverse complement strand
GCAATTGAAAGAGAATATTCTAAACCGATAATACCTTCATTCATAGTAATTACTTTTCTTCTGTTAATACCTGCTGGTAACTCATGCGCTTCCGCACAACCTACTGAACATGCATAACATTCAATACATCTATCGTCATCACAGTAAAATTTCATTCTAGCATTTTCACTCATATTCGACTCCCTATGCTTTTTCTATGCGGCATAAACCAGCATTAAACTCAGGAATCTGAGTAATTATGTCAAATCCATAATTTGTAATAGTATTTGAACTCTCACCAATTGTATATGGTTTAGTTCCCTCTGGGTAGTTTGCACTCATATCTACACCTTGCATAACACCTGCAAAGTTATATGGAAGAGCAATTCTATCTGGAGTAACACTGAAACAATAAATAGCTTTTACTTTAATCTTTGTACCTTGTGGAGAATGAAGCCACATTTGATCACCATCTCTTATATCAAGATCAGCTGCTAAATCTGGATGGATATTAGCAAACATATCAGGAGTGATATGAGATAAGTATTTACTTGTTCTCTCAAGCATACCTGCACCACTTAGGTTAACAACCCTTTTAGTAACAAGCATAGTTGGAAAGTCTTTTGACCAATCTTGAGCTTGTTGTTCTGATTTGAACTTAACATCAACTCTAAAGTTATTTGTTTGGTCCTCATATGTTGGATGAGCTTTAACTAAATCCCATCTTGGAGAGTGTATAGGCTCTCTATGGATAGGAACTTCATCAGGGAAAGTCCAAACAATAGCTCTAGCTTTTGCATTACCATAAGGTGCAACACCAGCTTCTCTACATTTTTCTTGAATAATTCCAGAGAAGTCAACTTTCCAGTTAGCTCCAATTTTAGATTTTTCTTCTTTAGAAAGAGTAATACCTAAAACTTTTTCAATGTTTTTAGCAGTAATCTCAGGATAACCACCTTTAACTTTTGAACCTTTTATCGTAACTGCATCAGATGCTAAAAGATCTTCTCCCTCATGCTCTAAACCAAATCTATTTCTAAAGCCCATACCACCCTTATTTACTTCTTCATCTACATTGTAAAGAACTGGACTTCCTGGATGTTTTACATCCCAAGACGGCCATGGTAAACCATAGTACTGACCTTTTACTTTTCCTCTACCTTTTAAAGTAATAGGATCAAATAAATGCCAGTTAGATTGATGCTCTCTTAAACGCTCAGCTGTCCAACCACCAAGACCAATTGTCTTAACGATTCTAGCAATTTCATTCATCGCATCATCAGCAAAGAAAAAGTCTTTTTTAACTGTTTTTAGTTCGCCATCTTTAATATCCATTTTCATAGCCCGAGTATACTCTTCATAAAAACCAAATTTCTTAGCAAATTCAAACATAACTTCATCATCAGTTTTTGACTCATAAAGTGGATCAACTACCTTGTCTCTCCATTGTGCTGTTCTATTTGTAGCAACAACAACACCCTCATTTTCAAACTGAGTTGCAACAGGCAAGATATAAATATTATCAGTTTTATCTGTAATAACAGCTGCTTCATTAACAAATGGTTCAGCAATTACAAGCAAGTCTAATTTATCAAGAGCTTCTTTAACCTTTGCAGTTTGAGCCATTGAAGATATACCAGTTCCTTGAACCCACAGTGCTCTAATAGGAGATGATGAGTAAGTCTTTTCTTCTTGTAAAACACCTTGCCACCATTTTGCTAATGAGAAACCTTTTTCATTCATCCATTTTGGAGAGTAAAATCTGTCTTGTAGCCATTTATAATCAACTCCCCAACCCTTAGCATAGTATTGCCAAGATTTTTCGCCTAGACCATAATAGCCTGGTAATGAGTCAGCTAAACAACACATATCAGTAGAACCTTGTACATTATCGTGTCCACGAATAATATTACAACCACCACCTTTTTTACCCATGTTACCAAGAACTAATTGTAGAATTGGTAAGATTCTAGTGTTCGACGTACCTGTGCTGTGTTGAGTAATTCCAAGTGCCCATACAACAGTTGCTGGTTTCGTCGTCGCCATTAATCTTGCTATTTGAATAATTTGTTCTGCCGGAATCCCTGTTACATCCGAAGTCTTTTGGGGAGTCCATTTCTTAGCCTCTTTTTTTACTTCATCAATTCCGTAAACTCTATCAGCTATGAAACTTTCATCTTCCCAATTATTTTTAAAGATTAGGTGTAAAAGACCATAAATAAAGGCTACATCTGTACCAGTTCTAATTCTTAAATAATGATCTGCTTTTGCTGCTGATTTAGTATAAACTGGATCAATAACAATTAGTTTTGCATTATTTCTATCTTTTGCTTTTAGCATGTGCTTAAATCCAATAGGATTAGCAACTGCTGAGTTTGCTCCAATCATAAAGATTGCTTTTGAATGTCCTAATAAATCACCAAAATGATTTGTCATTGCGCCATAACCCCATGTATTCGCCACACCGGCGACTGTTGCACTATGTCAAATTCTAGCTACGTGATCTATATTGTTCGTTCCCCAAAAGGCAGCAAATTTTCTAAAATAGAAAGCTTGTTGTAGGTTAAATTTTGCAGATCCTAAAAACATTGCTACATCAGGACCATTTTCTTTTCTTAGTTTTAGCATCTGTTCTGAAATTTCAGATATTGCAGTTTCCCAAGAAATTCTTTCCCATTTATTGTTCACTTTTTTCATCGGGTGTTTAACTCTTTGCTTAGATTTAACTAAGTCAATTTGGTCAATACCTTTACAACAGTGACTTCCCTCACTAATTGGATGATCTTGTGCTACATCTTGTCTAACCCATACACCATTGTGTACTTCAGCTTTTATTCCACATCCAGCAGAACAAATACTACATATTGTCTTAACTATCTTAGAACCAGGATAAGGATTTTTTATTTCTTCTTTTGTTGCGGGTCTTATAGAATCAGCAGAGGCGAATGCCGATGTTGCTCCTAAAGTTGCACCAAGAGAAGCTAATTTTAAAAATCCTCTTCTTCCTACTTTCATAGATAAATCACTGAGTTTACTACTCATTTATCTTTCCTTCTTTTAAATAACTTTTTTAACTACTTGATTTATAAAAATCATCCCATGCTTGTGTTTCTTTGTAAAGAATCTCTTTTTTATGAGATTTTCCTACAACTACACCACCTGAACTAGCTTCTTGTTTGCTGCCGCTAGCCATCGCTATGGTAGTGCTTGCTGCAACTAATGCGCTGGCGCCAAGAGCTTTTTTTATAAAACTCCGTCTGTTTTCTAACATGATTTCCTCCAATTAATTTACACCCTTTTTTCAAAGAGATATATCAAGAAACCTAATTTCCTCAGCTATCTCTTAATATGCAAAAAATGCATATTTAAAATGTGAAAAAGATTAAAGAAGACACTTAAATAATCTAGTTTTATAATATATATAAGATTTAAAATATGCAAAAAATGCATATTAATAAATTAAAAAAAAGTAATTTCTAAAGAGTTTTAAACTCGTCAAAGTTTCTTTTTGCTTTTTCTTGCGCCGCAACTTTTTCTTTATTACCATGAGTTTTTATTACTTCTCTTGCTTGATAATTATTAACAGGGTTCAAACTATATAATTGTCTTTCATATTCAATAAAAACTTTTAAAACAATTGCCATACTTTTATAAAAATCACTATTTACATGTTCATGTACATTAGATGCAAACTGATCTACAACTTCGTTTAATACACGCTCAAAAACACCTCTAGTAATCTTCTCAGAGTCATTATCACCATCTAAAGTATTTTGAATTAAGTGATTCATAAAGTTAAACATAAAAGCTATGTTGTCTTCGTTATCTTTATATGTTTTAGTATCTCTTCTAAAGTTTGAAAGGTTTACAAGCTCTAGCATCTCTTGTCTTTTTTTACCATCATCTCTAGCTTCGCAGTAATAAGATGCACTCATTGGGATATAAGCAGTAGAGGGAGAGTAAAATACTATATTTGCTTCATCTTTAAGTGCTTTAAAACCTTTTTCATCAAGAATACTCTTCATATTCAAAAGTGCTGTTGCACTATTTGAATCTAGGGGATTTTGACTAAGCAGGTCAACTGTATTTTGGAGTGCTTTGAAGTTTTTGTCAGTTTCAAAATATGTGAATACTGAGGCAAAAAGCCCGTAGAAAACGACTCTTGCTGAATTTATTTCGTCTTGGTTCACTATTGTACCCCTTGTGCATTATTATATAACTCTGGGTTCTTCTTATACGATTCCATCATTATCTTCGGTTTACAATCTTCACAACAGTAAAGAGTTCTTTCTTTTATTGGATCTGATTTAAAGAAAGGTACCATCATCTTAGCTATCTTCTCTACAGCCTTAGTAGTTGCAAATTCTTTTCCACACTCAACACATGCAAAAAGAGTATCTGTTGCTAATACTTCTTCTTTAAACCAAGTAGGATTTAGTTTAATTACATCTTCTTCAATGCTTAAACAGTCTTTTTCAGGACATACAACTTCACAAAAACCACAGGCTGTACATAAACTAGGATTTATTCTTAGTGAATTATCATCTATATTTGCAGTAAGGGCATCTACATTACAAGCCCCTACACAGGATAAACATAGAGTACAGTTAGCTTCATTTACATTTACTTTTGCATAGTGAATATGTTCCCCTGTTTGAACTACACCTAAATCAGCATCTCCAACTACATTTTTTAGTCTAGTTGCAAAGATTTCTCTTTTACCTATATTTATTTCATTGATAGTATGTCTTGAATTATCTATGAACTGAACTTTGTTTAGTGCAACTTTTAGCTCTTTTTTATCCATTGCAACTATAACAGCATCCATACCATGCTTTTTTTGATATATTTCATTTAAGATTCTTATCGCATCGTTTGTACCTTTTGAAAGAAAGTCAGTATAGAAAACAATTTGTGAACCAGACTCTTGAGCGATAGTAAGAAGTGTTCCCTCGTGTAAGAACTTTTCACCTTCAATTGCAAAAGGTAAAACATTTTCTTTTAATTCAATATTTAACTCTTTAATTTTCATTTTTTGAGGAATAACTAAAGGGATATGTCCACTAAACATTCTTGATATATCATAGATGCTTTCTCTATTTTGAGGGGCATAATCAAGTGCGCCTGAAGGACACACGGAGATACAGCCTCCACAGCCGTGACAATCAATTTGTGAAAATAAAAGATGTTTGATTTCATCATCTCTTTCTATCGCAACTGTAGGACAAACTACTGCACATTTTCCACATGTCTTTTCATTTCTACCATGATATTGACAAATGTTTTGATCATACACGATAAACTTTTTGTACTCATAGTTAGATATATTTGTACGTAGAGTTGCTAGAACATCATCAAGTGAACTTTCAAGTGGATCAAATGTACCACTTTGTTGAGTTGCTATTTCATCTTGCTTATACCATACGATTTGAGATACTTGAAGCGTTGCATCTTTGAAGTTGTCATTTACTACAACTGTTAAGTTTCCAATATGCCCTGATATAGATTTAACTACCTCAGGTGTAACATGCAAAAGGTTAAATTCATCAGGAACCATAGATTTTAAAAATTCTGCTTTTTCTTCATTAGTAGATACAAGTAAAACTTCTTGTGATACTTCTTGAGTATATTTTATATCTTGTGCTAAATCAAAGCGAGTAGCATTTATCTCATATAGTTTTTCGACATTTTTAATCTTGTTTGCGATTGAATCTTTAGAGTTAGTTATGTAAAAATCAATTTCATCTGCAATAATTTCACCATGTACATTTTTTGAGTTTGACACTATAAAGTCATTGTTTGAAGCAGTTGATAGTTCAGAGGTTACTAGTATGTTTTCTGGGAGAGGAAAATCAAGACCTCCATCACTATAATAGACAAATTCTTGCATCTGAAATCCTTGTGGGCAAAATATTAATGACAAATTTTAACGCCATTAGGCTTACGGTATACTTAAAAGGTTAAATAATTTTTACCTTTATCTGATGTGCAAGTATTTAATGATATAATAAAGAAAAAAAAGAGCCTTAAATTGTATAAATATTTAATCACTATTTTTATTGTCTTAATTGTTTTATATGCAAGTCTCAGAGATGAAAGATTTGAATCTAAAAATATAGAATTGGGAATTTCAATACCAAGAACAGGCATTATGAAAGCATGGGGAGATGCAGTTTATAGTGGAGCAAATGCATACTTCTCACATGCCAATCAAAATAGATTACTTAAAGATAAAGAAATTAAAGTCGTTGTGTTTGATGACAAATATGAGCCAGAATTAACTATAGAAAATGTTAAAAAACTAATAAATAAAAATGTTTTTGCCTTTTTTGGCTTTGTTGGTACTCCAACAGTAAAAAAAATATTACCAATTATACAAAAAACTGATATTCCATTGATAGCACCTTTTACTGGAGCTTCTTTTTTAAGAGATGAAAACATAGAAAATTTGGTTAATTTTAGAAGTTCTTATGATCAAGAAATTAATAATGCTGTTGATTATTTGCATTATAAAAAAAATATTTCTCGTTTTGCTGTTTTTTATCAAAATGATGATTATGGAGAAGAGGGTTTTGTTTCACTTCTTCTTAAACTTAGAAGCATGGGACTTAAAATTCATGGAGAAGGTACGTATAAAAGAAACACTCTTTCTATAAGACATGCTTTTCATGAGATAAAGAGTGCAAAACCAGAAGTTGTTTTTATGATTGGTGCATACAAAGCAAATGCTCTGTTTATTAAAACTGCAAAAAAAGATCCTACTTTTAAAAATACGATTTTTTGTAATATATCTTTTGGTGAAGCTAATGAGATGGTCAAAGAGTTAGACTATAAAACGGATAACCTACTTTTTTCACAAGTTGTTCCAAGTTATCAAGATACTTCTATCCCTGTAATATTGGAATACAAAAAAATGATGAGTAGATATTTTCCAAAGCAACCCTTAGGTTTTATATCTTTAGAATCTTATTTATCTGCTAAAGCAGTAGTGTCAGCTTTGAAAAATGTTAAAGGAACTCTTACAAGAGAGAAGTTTTTAAGACAGATAGAACACCCTAGAAAGAACTCTTTAGAAGGTGTTGAGATTAGTTATAAGAACAAGCAGTTACACAATAAAGTGTATTTGTTTAAATATAAAAATTCAAAATTTATAGAAGTTGACAATGAATATTAGAAAATTTATTGAGTCTATTGATAAGATACCTTTCTCATATAAGACATCAGTTTTACTTTTTATTATTATAGGTGGAATGATACTGATCATTATATTTTCTCAAATATCCATATATACAGTAAAACATGACTCAGATATGTTGTTTGAGAAGAGAACAAAACCTATTATTAAACTTGAAGCCATTAAAGATGCATATGTAGTAAATATAAAAGATACTCTATATGATGTCTATCATGAAAATATTAGATTAGAACAATCATTTGATGTCCTAGACTTGGGTAAGCAGCTTATTGAAAAAAACTGGAACAAATACTTAGAAATCACTTTTTCAGAAGAGTATGAAACATCTTGGGTGGCTAAGATAATAAAAAGATTTTTTATTATCGGTGAGTATGATAAAAATCAAATTTTACAAAATAGTATTATCTCAAGTATAAATGATAAACGAGTTAAGATAGAAGAACTAGTAAATGAAATAGTTCTTGAGCTATCAAATGAAAACTATCATAAAGTACCTGTTCTTATAGATAATATCAATTTTGAAATAAACACAATTTCTATATATATTAC
>NZ_JADGFC010000121.1 GCF_016744025.1 Sulfurimonas sp. | reverse complement strand
GTTTGAGTAAAAGCTTGAAGTTAAATTTAGTAGATTATTATTTGGTCAATTATCAAAAAAAGAGAGTTTTTAAACCCCCGTTTTTTTAATTAAGTCTAATGTTCTACAACTTTGCCGTATTGAAACTGAAAAAACAAATAATGCAAATTGAATAGTTCCTTATCCTGCATATGTTTTATCTTTGGAGATATAGATGACTCTGGTAAAAAAAAATGATGGTTAGAAGTTTTAAAAGATAGTGGTGATTGTAAGAAAACTAACTGAGCATAAAGCCCAAAGATAAGGCTTTATGGAGTTTAGTGTTTAGAGTTATGTCTATAAGTTTTTTCTTCTGCAAGCATTGTAGATAATATCTCTACTACTTGTTTACTTGCATCTTCAGCATTTTTAAAGTAAGTCATTACATTTTCAGACTCTTGTACACAAGTACCTTTATCAACACATTCAACTGCTTTTTTTATGTTGTCATGAACAGATTTATGTGGTGCAGCCATTTTAGAATAACTTGCGCACTTTCCAAATTTCTCTTTACCATTACCTTCAAAGTACCATTTACCAAGTCTACACTCAGTATCTGCTGCAAAATGACTTTGAATTTCGTCACTAAAGACAGTTTTATAACCATTCGCTTTAAATATAAGATGATCAAGTTTACTAAGAACCATAAATATAGCGTAAGTTACATCTTTGTTTTCCATAGAGATTATTTGTGAATTTTCAGATAGTTCTTGCATTCTACCTTGGAATAAATCCATTTGCTCGTTAGAGTTAGTTGAGAGCTCTTCCATAGCTTTAGAGTGTTCATGTACTTCTTGAGTATTTTGTTTAAGACTCTGTACTGTTATCTCTACTTCACTTGTAGCTTTTTGTGTACGTTCTGCAAGTTTTCGAACTTCATCCGCAACAACAGCAAAACCACGACCATGTTCTCCTGCACGAGCAGCTTCAATAGCAGCATTTAGTGCAAGAAGATTAGTCTGATCTGAGATATCTTTAATAAGGTTAATAACGTCAGAGATGCTACCAACATTTTCATTTAGAGTATTAACTTGATCAAACGTACTTGTAATGTGTTCAAGTAGTGATGTCATTGTTTCTGAAAGAATATTGACATCGCTAGAACAGCTATCCGTAAGAGTGTTATTAGTAGAGTTTCTAACATCAACATCTTCAAGTGCACTAAGATTATTGCTTAAGTCACTTTGTAAGATTTTAAGATCTCTATCACAAGCGTTTGTTAGACCATCTGTTAATGACCTAATCAAGACATTCATATTATGACTATCATCAGTATGTCCAACTTTTTCTTCAAGTTGAGCTATTCTGTTATTTGCACTTCTTAGTTCATCTTGAAGAGAGTTTATCTCTTGTGTTTTTTCTTTTAGCTCAGCCTCAAGCTTTTTGTCGTTTCCAAATAACATTATTTAATATCTCCACTTTAGTATTGTTTGTAAAATATTACAATTTTTAATGTTATATATAGATAAAATATGCTAAATATGCACAATAAAGATTTTTTTATATTACTTATTATGTTAACTCAACCATCTCCGTAGCTCTACCTTGAATAATATAAATGTCTTTCTCGTGAAGCTTATTTAGAGTTTCCATAGTCATAACTCCTGTTGCTATAAGAGAAATCCCTACTGTATTTGTAATAAGCCTAAGAGCAGATAGTGCTTGGTCACTTTGACTAAGGAAGTAACTAGTCTCACCTTTGATATATACTGGTCTTAAATCTTGAAGATATTGATAGTCAACACTTTCACCAATAAACTCAAAGAGACCCATATCTATGTTATGTTTTTCAAAGAGTGCTTTATATCTTTTGATAAGAGTTGAGTTTTGACGAACTAGCTTATCTGGCATCTCAATGATGAGTTTAAATGGAAGCTTAGAAGCGTAAACATTAAATAGCTCATTCATACTTTCATATGTATTGTCTTGAATAAGATAGTCAAAAGGAAGTCTAAGTGAACAGATAGAACTCTTTAGGGTCATATCCGGAGTTTTAAACATCATGCTAAGAACATTATCATAAATACTAGAGCTAAGTCCGGCTTGGTTTGCCGGAGCCATAAACTGACCGTAGTAGTAAGTTGTATCTTTATCAACTTTAAGAGTAAGACTAAGAACATTGTGTGCTACTTTTCTCATTTTTGCATCTACTGCTGTCCATGATACAAAGTTAAAATTATTTTTCTCTATAGCATCGTGGATGATTTTTCTCCAAGCTTCTTTTCCCATAACTTCTACAGCGTTTTCAGCTTTTTCTAGATGAATCTTAGAGTCTTTAAACTTTGCTTGTGCAAGAGCATTATCTGTGTGAGAAAGAACTTGACCAATATTTTCTTTAAAATTATACTCGTATAGTCCTTCTGCAACATAGACTATATTTTCATCTAACTCAAAAGACTTAATACTAGTGCTAACAGCAGAAGAAATACCTTCAGCAAGGGCTAATCCTTCCATTGCTGAACAATCAGGGAGTAAGATTGAAAACTCCGTACCATTCATTCTTGAAACGATAGAATTATCAAAATTACTTGCATGAGCTCTAAAAATATCTGCTATATTCATAAATAGTTTATCAACATCTCTGTGACCTATTTGTTCATTTGCTTCTATGATTCCGTTTAGAGCTATCATCATATTTAAACCACCTTTTGAAGTGGCATCTATTTTTAGATACTCAGGAAGTTTATCAATAAGATATTTACGGTTTCTAAGTTTTGTAGCTTTATCTATATATTCAAGCTCTTTTTGGCGTTTAAGTTCTTCATTACCCTTGTCAAACATAGCTTTAACTTTTGAAACCATATTGTTCATACCAAGAACAACATCTTTAAACTCTTTAGTATAAGGAATATTATCTTGGATGATAAACTCATTACGTATAACTGCTTCAGCTTGTCTTTGAACTTCTTTTAGTGGTTTGAGTATCGCTATAAGAATAAGGTTTAGTATAACAAGACCAACAAATGCGATAATACTAAAAGATGCAAGAAGATTGATTAAAATTGAGTATAGTTGTATATATGCATAAGACTCATCGCTTTGTACATTTAATATTCCAACTTGGCTCCAACCAGCAGATACATTTGCAGATGCTATCGGTGCTTGGATATTTATAGCCTTTAAAAACCACTCAGGAACATCTACTATATCACTCTCTAATTTTCTATCATATAAAATATTTTCATCAACATCTAAAAGGGAAATACGACGGTAATTACCACTGTCAAAGTTGGCGTTTATCATGGTTGACATTATTGAAATATCACCATTTGCCGTTCCTAGTGAAAGACTAAGTGAACTTGCTGTATTTTTAGCATCTTCGTAAAGTCTATCTTGTACTGATTCATTTGCACTTTGAAAGTTTAGTGTTAAAACGGTTGCCAAAATTATAAGTAAAAATATGGATAGCATTATTGCTATTTGTCTAAAGAGTGTCATATTTTTTTCCTTTTCATATTAAGTTTTAGTTCATCCCATTTTTTGTGGGCTTTTTTCTTTTTCACTTTTTTACCAGTACCTTTTTTACTTGCTTTATAAAGGCTATCTCCATTAAAGTTATAAATGGGAGTTAGATCTTTCCTCTTTGAAGCAGGAAAAATTCTGCGATTGTAATTATCTAAAATAAGTGGTTCACTGCGGGGTGTTTTAAAGTAAGTAAGAACCATATGAGCAGCTGTGAATTTACTAGATTTAACATAGGTAAAAAATAGTTTTTTAGAATCTACACCAAGATATCTAAGAGCAAAATACTTAGATATAACATAGTCTTCACAATCTCCCATATCCTTACCTAGAAATTCCCATGGGGTCGCCCAATAGTCTCTTTTACGATAGACTTTTATATCAGTTTTATATCTTACTTCATTAAAAAAAGTATTGACTTCTTTTAGCTTTTCTAAGTCACTTGCATCTTTAACTGAGTCTAATGTTTGTTGAAGAAAAAAGAATCTTTTTTTTGCATAAACCTTATACTTTTTTCCTATCTTATCAAGTAGCTCTTTCTCCACATATGGCTTCGCAGATGCATATGTAATATTTGACAATAATAGTAATATAAAGAAAAATATCTTAAGATTATTCATAAAGTGATTATATCTAAACTAATACAACTCCATCCAAAACAACGAGAATAGTTAAGGATTAAAAATCATATTATAAGGGCATATATAATTTTGTATCTAATAGCACTCTGAAATTAAAATAGAAGCTTTTTTTAAATATAATCAAGAAAAATATTAAGGAAACAATAATGAGTGATACAAATAACGGTTTTTTAAAAAGAGCTGACGCACATATAGCCCTTGCAAATGAACAACTAGGTCAAGAAGTAACTCAAGGTGAAGTAAGTGCTTCATTTTCATATGGAGCTGCAAGATTCAATGCATGGATGGCTGCATCTTCAGTTGAATCAGCACAAGATTTAATTGATGATAAAGATAAAATTGTAGATTATTTTATGGGTGAGTATAAGTTAGCACTAGAAGAACATATAAAAAATCATATAGAAAATTTTGAATCTTAATTAAATAAGTTTGTCCTTAGGACAACTTGTTTAAAAATTTCTTTTACACTACTTTAACATCATTTATGTTAAAATTTATTTTTCTCATAAAACTTTTTTAGAATGTCTTAAGTCATGATTTTTGTAAAATAAGTTAAGTTTATTATTCACAAAAAAGGCTTTAGATGTATAAAACTCTACTACTTCTAATATTATTAATAACATCTGTATATAGTAATACTCAAAACACTTTAGAAAACAAATCTATGATCTTTACTAATGAAGAAAGAGCATATTTAAAAAATAAAAAAGAACTAACTGTAGCAAACTTAGGAACGTTTCCACCCTTTAATTATTATGAAAATGACACTCCTCTAGGTTACACTGTTGATTATATGAATCTTATGAGTAAGTATATGGAAGTAGATATAAAGTTCATAAGTAATAAGCCTTTTAAAGAGTATTTAAAAATGCTTAAAAATAATACTATAGATATTATTCCTCATTTAGCTGTAAATGAAGAGAGAGAAAAATATGCGTTATTTACAGAGTTTAACCATATCGAATACACAACGGCAGTCGCTATAAAAAAAGATATAGATATAAAATCTATGAAAGAGTTAAAAGATAAAGTCATAGCCGTAACTAATAAATCATTTCTTCATACTTTTTTAAAGAAAAAATACCCTAATCAACCATTGTATCTAGCAGCTTCAACAAGCGAAGGATTGGAGGCTGTTTCTACAGGTAAAGCAGACGCAGCAATTGGTAGTTTGCCAACTTCACAGTATTTTATACAAAAAAATTGGATAAGTAATGTAAAAACTATCAGCTTAGATGACCTTGGTTTATCAAAAAAGACACAACTTCCTATGGCTGTACAAAAAAATAGTTATCTATTAAAATCAATCTTACAAAAAGTAAATAATGAAATTCCTTACTCTGAGATAGTTAAGCTAAAACAAAAATGGATGAATTTAAAGTCAAATGATTACCTAAACAATAAAGAGCTTGAATATTTAAAAAATAAGAAAATTATAAAGATGTGCGTACTTCCTGATTGGCTCCCATTTGAGCAGATTGATGAAAATGGGAAACATAAGGGTATTGGCAATGATGTTATGAAAATTGTATCAAAATATATTGATACACCAATAGAATTAGTTCCTACAAAGTTATGGTCACAGTCTTTACAAAATATTAGAGATAGAAAATGTGACATATTACCTGTTGCCATGGATTTACCTGGTCGTAGAGATGCAATGAATTTCACAAAGCCATATGTTACAGAGCCATTTGTAGTAGCAACTAAAGTAGAAGAACAATTTATAAAAGAGTCAAAAGAGTTAAGTAATAAGAAAATAGGAATTGTGAAAAGTTATGCATTTATAGAAGTTTTAAAGAAAAAAGTTCCTTCTATCCAAATAATAGAAGTGAAAAATACAAAAGAGGGTTTAGAAAAAGTTAGTAGTGGAGAACTCTTTGGTTATGTAGATACTATGCCGACAATAAGTTATGGTATTCAAAAATACTCGATTATAGACTTAAAAATTGCGGGTAGATTAGAGTTTGATATAACCTTGAATATTGCCTCACGTAATGATGAACCAATTTTAAATACTATTATGCAAAAGGCCCTTGATTCTATTAGTGAAGAGCAAAAACATGCTTTAGTTGGACGATGGGTATCTATTAAAGTAGCTCAAGAGTTTAACTATACTCTGTTATGGCAAATTAGTGGTGTTTTCATTATTATAGTACTCTTAGTTTTATATAGAAACTGGTCAGTTGAGATTTTAAATGAAAAATTATTTGCACAACAAAAAATGGTTGATAAATATGTATTAATCTTAACAACAGATACAAAAGGGATTGTAACAGAGGTAAATGATGCTTACTGCAAAGTTGTTGGTTATACAAAAGGTGAATTAATAGGTAAATCACATTCAATGATGAGACATCCTAGCGTAGATGCAAAGGTTTTTAATGATTTATGGAAAAGTATTGAGCAAAATAAACCTTGGGTAGGTGAAATTCAAAACTATACTAAAAATCGCGAAACTATTTATTTCAATGTATCTATAGAATCTATTATAAAAAATGCTATCAAAATCGGATATAGAGCTATTTCAGAAGATATCACAGATAAAAAGAGAATAGAAAAACTTTCAATAACAGACCAACTTACTCAGCTAAATAACAGAATGAAATTAGATGAAGCATTTAAAGTAGAGATTGAACGATCAAAACGATATAAACATCCATTTTCGATAATACTTATTGACATTGATAATTTTAAATTAGTGAATGACACTTATGGACATGATATAGGAGATAAAACACTTATAGATATAGCTGGTATATTGAAACAAAGTGTTAGAAATACAGACATGGTAGGTCGTTGGGGAGGAGAAGAGTTCCTTGTACTTGCTCCAGAAACAGACCTTGAATATGCAATGAAGTTAGCAAATAAAATCAGAAAAAATATTGAATATCATGAGTTTAAACAAGTTGGAAATACAACAGCAAGTTTTGGTGTTTCTACATTTAGAGAAGATGACACTCAAGAAACACTTGTGAAAAAAGTAGACATTGCACTATATAAAGCAAAAGAAAATGGTAGAAATAGAGTAGAGTTCTTTTAACTCTACTCTTTCCACTTAGACTCAAATGGAACTCTAGTTCCATCACCTGTAGAATACTCTTGTAGTGAATTTTCTTTAGACTGAATAACAATGTATGTCATTGTCTCATCTGATGAATTACGTATACCTCTTATCCCATCTGGGGCAACTCTTATTACGCTACCTTCTTTTATATCAAAGCATTTGTCATCTACTTGAAAAAGACCAAAACCTTTTAATATAATATATGTCTCTTCATTTTTTCTATGTATATGAAAATAAGGTTGTTCAGATTTAGGAGCAAGTGAGTTAAATGAAATTTCTGAACCGGTAGATTTTATAGCATCTTTTAAAAACACTTTTCCCTCTATTTCTTTTTTATTAACTGGGTGAAGTAGAGAGTATTGCATTAATTTTTCAAGATTATCTAAATCTATTGCAGTGTGATTAGTACCTTGGGATAAGTCTTTAATTTGTTTCATATTTGTTCCTTTTATTTTAAATCAAACATATGAGTAAATGATACTATAAAGATTTTATTTTTTACTTCTTTATTAATTCGCCAATTCCAACAACAAGTGCAATTTCCACCTAAATTAGCTAGCTAATCTTTTACTCATTTCACTGAAAAACACTTCATACGGAGTTTTGTA
>NZ_JADGFC010000238.1 GCF_016744025.1 Sulfurimonas sp. | reverse complement strand
TGTCTTGATTGGATCAAGATTTAAGAAAATTCAATTGATATATTTCATCGGATGGAAAATGCAATACTGGCTAGTATGCATCGCTTATAAAATGGTAAAGCAAAAATAGTGAAAATCAGCTGATTTTCAAGGAATCGATAGGCTAATTGCTTGTTAAAAAGCCTCCACATAAAAGTGAAGGCTTTCCGTACAAAAATTTAGTAACTAAGATAATTCAAAATTTCAATTATTGGTCACCAGAAATTATTCAGTAATTGATGTTTCTTGAATTTGCCAGTTAACTGACTTTTCAGCATTACAAGTATATTTGAAAGCATAGTAAATTTCTTTGCCTTGGAAACCAGCAGGTAATTCTACTTTATAGCCACCATCAACACCATTAAAACCTTCCAGCGCTGTCCAAGTAGCGGTAGCAATATTGGCTGTATTACCATCATAATCTGTTGAAACTACGATACTACAAGTCGACCACTCTGCTCCATACAAGCTAGCTTTATAAACAGCAATTAATTTAGCAGCTGTTTTTCCTACTAAACTAACTTTAGGAGAAATCAACCAATCTTCATTAGCAAACGTAGCACCTGAACTATAACCGCTCATTTTTGCAGCACCACTATTATGAGCCCAAACTTGATCACCACTAACTGAAAATTGAGTAAATTCACCCAAATCACCATTAAATTGCTCTACAAAGAAACCTTCTGCCTTAATAGGAATAAATGTTTCTTCACCTAACTTATAAGCATCAACACTTTTAATTCCTGGCTGACCATAATAAGCCTCTAAATTACCACGAAGAAGAACTTCTTTTTTATGATTAACAGCATTATCTTTAATATTAATATCAGTTCTAACTTTTCCAGTAGGTAACTGTACTGATAAACACTTGGCCACATCTGTTTCATTTGCGTCCGAAGCAATTAAAAGATTTGTATGAACGGTAAATGGAGCTTCGAAAGCTCCTGAACCAGTACCTGAAAGAACACCAACAATATACCCTTTAACCCAAACCTGATCACCTGAATTAGTAGCAATTGCTTGCTCTGCAGTAAAAGGATTCTCAAAAGAGTTTGGTATTACCTCTAAATCAAATCTGTTTGCAGTTAAAGATAACTCTTCTGCTTTTCTAAGATATAACTGATAGGTAGAACCATATTTGCCTAAAATTGCCGTAATTGATCCACTTTCTTCAGCTATATTCGCTTCAGCAAAACTTGCTGACTTCGATGTTCTTAAAACAATAGTCTTTCTATTTTTCTGGATTAAACTTCTATTATAATTTGACCAATCCGCTTCTTCACTTTTCATAGCTACACCTAATTTAGAACCAACAAAATCAGTCATAAATTGGATATTCTCTATTTTAACTAAAGTTCCAACCATAGCATCGGTCAAATCGCCAATTGTGATGATTTTTGGAGTAATAGCTGTTGGCTCATTTCCTTTAGTTGCAATTTCTCTTAGTTTTTCATCAGTATATGAAGTTACAAGATATCTTGCATCATCACCTACCGCTTCACTTTCTCCAAGAGTAATAGTTCCTTTATAATTAGCCACATAACTATCTTTAGCCTTAAAAATGATTTTATCACCCATTTTAAAAGACTCATAATAGTGATCACCTGCAGATGCTTTAGTACAACTAATTTTGATAGCAGTCTCACCATTCTGCACATAAATAACTCTGTAGAAGTTATTTGACTCTAATTGATTCGAAACAACAGTCCCTTCAAAAATAATATCTTCAGTTATTTTTACAGCAACATCACCATCAACAAGAGCAAGTATATCAGCAATCGTTTTATTTGCTACAGGGATTTTAGGTGTCGGATCGATTGGTGAATCGTCGTCACTACTACATGATGTAAATGAAACAGCTAGTCCCATAATCATGGCAAACAATAAATAATGTAATTTTCTCATTTTACAATTTTTTTGAGTGTGTTATAATTGGATTTTAAAAATAGAAAAGCAAGCCA
>NZ_JADGFC010000237.1 GCF_016744025.1 Sulfurimonas sp. | reverse complement strand
GATAAATCAATATCTATGTAAAGAAGCGCAATTTTCACTTAAAAATGTAAAATCATTTAATAATTCTCTTATAAATATTTTTGAAAATAAAATCGAATCATTTTTTCAAATGTATAAATTAAGACCACAAAAGAGTCAAAAGGTACTAAAGATATTTGCCTATGATTCATTACTTATAAACCAATACTTTAAACAAAGTAAAAATCAAAAAATGACCTACTTAAGTAGAAATTTTCACTTCAAATCAGACTTTAAAAAGTTACTTGGATATTCACATCCAGCCTGTGAACTAATACAGTTAATATTTAATGGCAAGGAAGTAGAGATGATGCTGGATTTAAATGAGGTTTTTACCAAAACGGTCTACTCCCGTATAAAAAAAGAGTCGGATAAAAATGTAACTCTAGATGCTCCATATATTCACATAGATCAAAATGGTATACGCACAAGACTATACCCTAGATGGAAACATGTGGATCCAAAAAATTTAAAACAAAGGCACAAAGATATAGATGAGGGACTAAAACAACTTAATGACAAAGATATAGATCAATGCTATCTTATCTATCCTAAAACAGATTCATTTAAGCGCCATATTATGGTTAAAGGAGAATCATCTCAACATCTTAAGATGATTCCATATTCATTTACATTTTGTAACAGGGAGAAAAAATCATGTCAAAAATAGGACTATTTTATGCAAGCTCAACTGGTAACACAGAGAGTGTAGCAAAAACAATAAAAGAAAAAATCACTCAAGTTGATGTAGATTTTCACGACGTAAGTTCTTGTTCTAAAGACGCAATGATAGAGTATGATTTTATAATCATGGGAATATCTACATGGGGAGATGGTGATCTTCAAGATGATTGGGAAGATTATTTCTCAAACGTATCAAAAATTGACTTCTCTACTAAAACAGTAGCACTATTTGGTCTTGGAGACCAAGAAGAATATCCTGATACTTATCTAGATGCTATGGGAACTTTATACACAGAACTAATGAACAATAGTGCTACTGTAGTTGGTTCATGGCCTACAGATGGTTATGAGCATGATGAATCAACAGCAATTATAGATGGTGAGTTTGTAGGTCTTGCACTTGATGAAGACAATCAAGATGATTTAACAGATACTCGTATCGACTCTTGGATAGAACAAATCTCTCCATACTTTATAAAATAAGTTATTTTTAAAATCCAGATGCAAAGGCATTTGGGTTTGATATATGGATGGAAATAAAATGAGTATAGAAAAACTAAACGAATGTATAAAAAGCAAAAAAGCAAATCATTCAAGATCTAGAGAAGTTATTTATAATCTACTATTAAATAGTAACGAGTGTCTTAGTGTTTCGCAGATAACAAAAGAGTTATCTCAAACATATCCGAAAAAACTTTCTCTAAACTCACTTTATAGGCATTTAAATTTTTTCATTGAGTCTGAACTTGTAATAGTTATTCAAGATGATTATAAAAGAGCGTACTATCATTTAAAAGAGAATAATCCTATGTTTTTTAATATTTGTACAAACTGTACTAATATTAAAAAATTAGATTATAAAGAGATATCGGCATCTTCTGAGTTCATAGATGCGGAGTTTATAACAATACATAAGAAATGCGAGAAGTGTAAACAAAAGTAAAATGATAATCGTTACCATTTTAAACAAAAAATAAGAATTTTAATATATAATTTTGATATTGATTTTCAAAACTCTAATCATAAAGGTAAATTATGAAAAAAATGTTAACAATAAGTTTAGTAACTGCAATGGCACTTAGTACGTCTGTATTTGCAGAAGATATGAAAAAAGCTAATAGCATAAATGAAATGTTCAGTAATGGCTCAGTAAGTGGTGATTTAGTTGTATATGGTGAGCAACAAAACAATAGTGGAACTACTGACGATGCAGGTTTTACAATGAACTCTGTTGGACTAGCTTATGAAACTGCAGAGTTTAATGGTTTTAAATCTTCTTTAGGTTTTAGAGCA
>NZ_JADGFC010000120.1 GCF_016744025.1 Sulfurimonas sp. | reverse complement strand
ACTTCTTTGTTTTTGGTCGAATAAGATTAGCAGATTATCGATTAATCCTATCTTTCAACTTACTTTCAAAAAATTGCACTTGATTTTAGAATTGGCGGTCTATTATCAAGCTGATAATAATTTAGACCCTAGGAGACAAAAACTGTTACCACTGGTATCGTAAAGAGGTGAAATAAGAAAACTTGTTTTACTGGTCTTGAAAAAGGGAACCATTATACTTAGAGGATATTTATCAAAATTAAAATGATATTTTCTAGCTACATCATTATCCAATATAGAGTTTTTAGTATCATAGTCCGCTATATTTGTCATATTGTAGTACATTAACAGTCCATAATCTACAGGAGGTACCCCTATTTTTTTGCGTACTTTATTTGATGAAGCCTAATAGTAGCACTTAGTTTTTTATCTAGCTTTTTTTCATTTCGTTTAAAAAATCAAAATACTTAGCTCTAGTAGATAGAGACCAATCACAATCAAACTGAATCTCATTAAAACTGTAAGGTAAAAGATTTAAATGTTTTGATACTTTATTTACTAGTTCAATAAATGTTGCTTTTTTCATAGCCTTATTTGTTATATAGACAACTGGCACAAAATCAGTATTTGGATTAGTTGTAAACTTTGTTTTTATAAGTTCTAGCTTATTTGTGTATTCTATATCTAAGACTTTAATGTAAAGTTTATCTGTATTATTTTTTATATTATACTTATTTTTCCAATGATAAAAAGAGTATGTTATTTCTTTTTGAGGATATAGTAAAAAAATAAAAGACAAGAGCAAAAAAAAGATCAGTAAAATAATACTTGTTTTATTCATAAATAGTTGTTGCTTTTATTCTTTTTACTTAAAAAGTAATCAACTTATAAAAAGCAGCACTTTCTGCTTTTCCATAGTAATAACCTTGAAGCAAATCAACGCCTAAATTTTTTAATATTTTTGCTATTTTATCACTAGATACAAATTCTGCAATAACTTTAATATTGTTTTTCTTGGCATAATCAACTAAAATAGATACTATTAATTTAGAGTTTTCATCATTTTCAACATTTGATATTAAAGTGCCATCTATCTTTATAAAATCTGCTTTGAACTTGGATAAATGAGTAAAGTTTGAATATCCTGTTCCAAAATCATCTATAGCAATAAGTGCCCCATAACTCTTCACCATCTTGATAAAATCTTCTAAAATAGTATAGTCCGTTATCTCTTCTGACTCTAACATCTCAAATGTTATAGTAGGTCCATTATGTTTTTTAAGTCTATTTTCTATGTAAGTTACTAACTTCTCAGAGTTAATATTTCCATATGTAAGATTGATACTTACTTCTTTGTTTGATTCCTTAGAAATTGCAAATATTTTCTGAATGATTTGTCTTGTGAAATTCTCAAAAAAGCTACTCTTCTCCGCAATACTTAAAAAGTCAGAAACAGCTATAATATTTCCTTGAGCATCTATTATGCGAGCTAAGGCTTCATACTTGATTACCTCTTCAGTGTTTGCATCTACAATTGGTTGAAAGAAAGGTTCAACTCTATCATTTAAAAGAGCTTCTTTAAAGTCATTGAATCTTTTTATATTAAGTTTGTGAATCTCTTTTGTATCGATTGCTTCATTATAAATAAAGTACCTGCTATTTGTTTTTTTAGCTTCTTTGAGAGCTAAAGATGTTTTACTTAAGAGTTCATGGGAGCCTCTCGCCATTGAGATATTGAAAGTAAGTACTATATCATTGATAATAAAACTTTCTTCGGATAAGAGAGTAAACTCTATTAAAGACTCATACTTAGCAAACAAATTTTGATCATCTACTAAAATAAAGTAACGATCAGAGTCAAGTCTATAAAGAATTACACTCTCGTTTGTAATATAACTTTGTAGCATTTGTGAGGCTTCAAAGAGTATCTCATCACCTACTTTTTCACCATAAAGTTCATTGATTACAGTAAAATCTTTTATATCTAAAAGAATTGCCATTAACTCAGAATTATTTGAAGAGAGTCTTTCGTTTAATTTTTCTCTGTTTGGGAGATTAGTTGTATTGTCAGTTGAGTAGATTTTTAGTAGTTTCTGATTTTTTATAAGCTCTGTAATATCTTGTCTTATAGATATATATTCTAGTATCTTTCCGCTAGAGTCTTTCATCGGGTAAATCATAGAGTTAACATAATAGTAAGAACCACTTTTCTTGATATTTTTAACAATACCCTTCCAAATATTTCCTTCAGATATTGTTTTCCACATATCTTTAAAAATTGATGCAGGAGCTTCTGGGTCTTTTATTACTGCATGAGTATTACCAATTAGTTCTTCTCTAGTATATTCTGATACTTCACAAAACTTATCATTTACGTAAGTAATCTTGCCTTGAATGTCAGTTTTAGAGACTATACTACTCTTATCAACTGCATCTTTATATTGTGCAAGTATATATTTATCTACCACGCCATCTCCCTTTTAATAAGTCCAAATACTTTATCAATAAGTTTTTTATTGTTATAGTATAGCATCTATAGACAAAATTTGCTTATACCTTAAAAATTGTAGGAAAAATCGGATGAAGATAGAATAAAGGAGAGGTAAAAATTAAAAAAACAAAGGAAGAAACCAAAAAATTGGCTTCTTATTGTCCTTTTTTTACATCATTCCTGGCATACCCATTTGTGGAGGCATTCCGCCACCCATGTCAGCAGAAGCTGGGTTTTCTTCTGGGATTTCATAGATTGCAGCTTCAGTTGTAAGAAGTAGAGATGAAACTGATGTTGCATTTATGAGTGCTACACGAGCAACTTTAAGTGGATCGATGATTCCAGCTTCAAACATATCTACATACTCACCAGTTGCAGCGTTAAAACCAATGTTTTGGTTCTGGGCAATCTCTACAGCATTTACAACAACACCTGTGTCATAACCTGCATTTTGAGCGATTTGCTTGATTGGAGCTTTTACAGCACGAATAATGATTTCAGCACCTATTTGCTGGTCACCTTCAAGCTCAAGAGTAACTTTAGCAGCAGCACGAACTAGAGCAGCTCCACCACCGATAATGATACCCTCTTCTACTGCAGCTTTTGTAGCAGAAAGTGCATCATCTACACGGTCTTTTTTCTCTTTCATTTCAGTCTCAGTTGCAGCACCAACTTTAATTACTGCTACACCACCTGAAAGTTTTGCAAGACGTTCTTGAAGTTTTTCTTTATCATACTCAGAAGTTGTTGCATCTAATTGAGTTCTAATCTCAGAGATTCTTCCTGCAACTGCTTCTTCAGTACCAGCACCATTTACGATTACAGTGTTGTCTTTATCAATTACTACACGAGCAGCTTGACCAAGAAGTTGAATGTTTGCACCTTCTATAGTATGACCAGTTTCTTCAGCTATAACAGTACCTGCAGTTAAAGTTGCGATATCTTGAAGCATAGCTTTTCTTCTGTCACCAAAACCTGGAGCTTTAACAGCAGAAATATTTAAAACACCACGAAGTTTATTTACAACTAAAGTTGAAAGTGCTTCACCTTCTACATCTTCAGCGATGATAAGAAGTGGACGATTAGTCTTTTGAACTTGCTCTAGTACTGGAAGTAAATCTTTAAGTGAAGAAATTTTACTGTCAGCTAAAAGAATCCAAGGATTTTCAATTTCAGCAGTCATCTTTTCAGTGTTTGTAATGAAATAAGGACTTAGGTAACCACGGTCAAATTGCATACCTTCAACAACATCTAACTCATCAGAGATACCTTTAGCTTCCTCAACAGTAATAACACCGTCTTGACCAACTTTCTCCATAGCTTCAGCAATCATATCACCAATAGCAATATCAGAATTTGCAGAGATTGTAGCTACTTGAGCGATATCTTGCTTACCATTTACAGTTTTACTAGCTGCTTTTAGGTTTTCAAGTATTGCTTCACAAGCTTTGTCCATACCACGCTTAACCTCAACAGGGTTAGCTCCAGCAGTAATATTTCTAAGACCTTCTGAGAAGATTGCATTTGCTAAAACTGTAGCAGTAGTTGTACCGTCACCAGCCTCATCAGCAGTATTAGATGCTACTTCTTTTACAAGTTGAGCGCCCATATCTTCTAGTTTATCTTTAAGTTCAATTTCACGAGCAACAGAAACACCATCTTTAGTGATTATTGGAGAACCGTAACTTTTTTGAATAAGAACGTTACGACCGCGAGGTCCCATTGTTACTTTTACTGCATCTGTTAGTTTTTGAACACCACGAGCTAAACTATTTCTAGCGTTGTCTGAAAAAATTATTTCTTTTGCCATTAAATTATCCTATTATCCCAAAAATATCATCTGTATCTAATACTAAGTATTTATCTGTACCAAGAGAAACTTCGTTTCCTGAGTATTTACCAAATAAAACTACGTTTCCATTTGCTAACTCTGTAACTTCTTTACTTACAGCTGCAACTTCACCCTGAGATGGTTTTTCAGTTGCATTATCCGGAATAATGATTCCAGAAGCTGTTGTATTTGCTTCTTCAACTCTTTTTACTAAAACTCTTTTGCCTAATGGTTGAAAGTTCATATATATCCTTATATATTTTATAAATCGGATGCTATCCAATTATAGGTAAATTTTTGGTAAATAATTTAATTAATATATTTAATAAAAACTATTTTTTTCTAAATTGTCTTTATACAATACTATTATTATGCTAAAATCTAAAAAATTATAAGGTTATGTTATGGAATCCAGACAAAAAGTCATCACTGCTTTAGTTATCATCTTTTCTCTTTTCTTTATTTCGATGATTATTAGTACAGCTCTAAACTTTAGAGACTATGGTGTAAAAACAGCTGAGAACAAAGCAAAATTAACTGCAGAAATAGTTAAGATAGGTCTTACATCTCATATGGTAAACGGCATAATGGACCAAAGAGACTTCTTTATAAATCAAATTGGAAGTGTTGAGAAAATTAGTGAACTTTGGATAGCAAGATCTCCTACTGTAATACAGCAATATGGTGAAGGTCATAATAACGAAACTCCAAGAGATAAAATAGACACAGATGTATTAAAATCTGGAAAAATGGAATCTGTAACTACTGAGATGCCAAGCAAAAGCATCTTGCGTGTGAGTATTCCTTATATTGCAACTGAGTATGGAACACCTAACTGTATGGCTTGTCATAATGCTAAAGAGGGTGAAGCACTTGGTGTTGTAAGTATGGTTATGGATATTTCAGATATACGTACAAGTAGTCTAAGAACTGTTCTTTACAACATGGCTATAACAATCTTAACAATTATTCTCATATTCATGGTTATAAATCGCTTTATAAAACCATTTGTCAGTATATTTTACTCTATCAGAGATGTTATGCAGAGTGCATATCGTGGTGATTACTCTGTTAGGATAAAAGGGCATCAAAATGCAGAAAGTAAAACTGTAGCAGATATGCTAAATACGATGCTAGAAAAACTTCAACACACATTTGAAGAGCTGGACAAAAAAGTATATGTATTTATTAAAAATAAAAACTATGTAAAAGAGACGGATCCACTTATAAACATAAACTCTACTATAGAGAGACTTTCAGATATTTACAAATTCAAACAGACAATAGAAAATGATAAAGACTTAGAAGATATCTACAACCGCATAGCATCTGTTTTAAAAGATCATTTCAAACTGGATGATTTTACAATGACAGAAATAGATACTATGAATAAGGTCAAAAAAAATGTATATAGCGAGAAAGGATGTCATTGTGGCATCTTAGATAATGAATGTAGAGCGGACCGAATCAATGTTAGTGTGGATTCTAGTATATTTAAAAACTCTTGTGAACTTTACAAACTAGTAGGTACTGAGCATATATGCATGCCATACACAATCTCAAACGAATTAACCTTAGTTCTTACTATCGTAACAAAAAATGTTGAAGAGACTGAGCAAGTTAGAACTATTACTAGTGATATAGAAGACTATATAACTACTGCTAGACCAGCTATAGTAAGTAAAAAGCTAATGCAAACACTTAACCAGATGGCGAGAGTGGATCAGTTAACAGGTATGTACAACCGTAAATTTCTAGATGAATTTGCTGATGTTTCTATTCCTCAAGCTGTAAGGGCAGGAACTTCTTTTGGTGTACTGATGATAGATATAGATTACTTTAAGATGATTAATGACAACTATGGACACGACGTAGGAGATGAAGCGATTCGAATGGTTTCTGGAGTAATAAGAAGTAGCATCCGAAAAGCTGACATGGCAATTAGATATGGAGGAGAAGAGTTCTTAGTTCTTCTTTATAATTGTGAAGAAGAAAAAATAGTTAAGATTGCAGAAACTATAAGAGTTGAGTTTAGTAAGCAAAAAATCTATGCAGATGGAGAAAGTTTTTCTAAAACACTTAGTGTTGGATGCTCAAACTTTCCAAAAGACAGTGATAGTATATGGAAATGTATTAAGTTTGCAGACATGTCTCTTTACCAAGCAAAAGATACTGGAAGAAACAAGGTCATAGCATTTAAACAGGATATGCTAGATAACACTAAGGTTGGAGATAGTTACTAAGCTTAAAGTCTCTTTTTTTGCAAATTTGAAGATTATGACCACGTGAAAGGAAAATAAAAGCTTTTCATGGTTATAATTCCGACCTACAAAATAGATGTCACGGTAGCTCAGCTGGTTAGAGCACTGGTCTCATAAGCCGGGGGTCGGGGGTTCAAGTCCCCCTCTTGACACCATTTCATTTTGTAGAACCTACTTTATGAACTTCCAAAAAACTTTAATTTTATTAACACTTATTCTAAATTATTAAACTACTCTAGATATAATTTTATTTATAAAAAGGATTTTTATGATTGAATTATCAAATTTATATATGTTTATAGCAGGATCTTTTATATTATGCTTAGTCCCAGGACCTGATAATATTTATGTGTTAACGCAAGGTATGACTAAAAGTAAAAAAGCTGCAATGATTACAACTTTAGGCTTGTCAACTGGTCTTATTATTCACACAAGTGCAGCTGCATTTGGTATTTCTGTTATTTTTCAAACATCAGAAGTGGCTTTTGATATTTTAAAATATTTTGGGGCAGCATATTTACTTTATATTGCGTATCAAGCTTTTAAATATAGAAATGAACCTTTAGATTTATCTGTACAAAATTCAAGCGGTGAACTTAAAAAGCTTTATGTTAAGGGTTTTATTATGAATATTCTTAACCCTAAAATTTCTATATTCTTTTTAGCTTTTCTTCCTCAGTTCGTAACTGTTGAAAATGGAAATGTTCCATTACAGATGATTACTCTAGGTCTTATATTCATCACAATGACAATCATTGTTTTTTCTATAATTGGAGCAACTGGAAATATCTTAAGTTCAAAGTTACTTGAAAAACCAAACATCGTAAAGTATATGAATATACTAACATCTTTTGTACTAGTTAGTTTAGGTTTAAAGTTGGCTCTTTCATCTAGATAATAATAAAAAACTTTAAATTGTCTCTAAAATAAGTTATCAAATATGATATTATTTCGCCCATGTATATAAATATCAATGACTTAGAAAAAATCCACTTTGCATCTTGCGATGGATGCCTAGGCTCTTGTTGCAGTAGCTCAAAGTTTATCATGGCTCCTCTTATCTTAGAAGATATAAAAGAGGTTTATAATCACTTCCAAATATTCTTTGCATCTATTGATAATGAAACTAGACTTGTGATGATTTTAGGTGGAAAAGAAAGTACATGTCCCTATTTTGAAGAAGACAAATGCTCTATATATGAGCAGCGACCACCAGCGTGTAAGCTCTACCCACTAAGTCCATACTATGATGAGATTCTTATAAATACGTCATGCTCTGCTGTTGGATCCCTTGGAGATATAGTTTCTCAAAACGGAAAATGCACAGATAAGTTTTACTATAAACGCTTTGATAATTTCACTACTAAACTATCAAAAACTAAAGAGTATATAAATAAAAGACGCCAATTCCAACAACAAGTGCAATTTCCACCTAAATTAGCTAGCTAATCTTTTACTCATTTCACTGAAAAACACTTCATACGGAGTTTTGTATT
>NZ_JADGFC010000236.1 GCF_016744025.1 Sulfurimonas sp. | reverse complement strand
AGGTTTGAGTAAAAGCTTGAAGTTAAATTTAGTAGATTATTATTTGGTCAATTATCAAAAAAAGCGAGTTTTTAAACCCCCGTTTTTTTAATTAAGTCGAATATTTTAAGATAAATAGATCAGAAAGTAACAAAAAATGACATTTTGAAATTAAACTTCAAATTTTGAAAGCTTTGCAAAGCCCTTATTTACTTGAAATCATTATAAGAGTATAATTGCATAAAACTTGATACAAGGGAACAAATTTGTCAAAAAAAACTCTTTTAGTTATTACAGATGGTATCGGCTTTAGTCCAGAACTAGAGCATAATGCATTTCACAATGCAACTAAACCAAACTATGACAAGTTATTTGAAGAGACTCCGCACTCTCTCATAGATACTTCAGGATTAAGCGTTGGACTTCCAAAAGGTCAAATGGGAAATTCTGAAGTTGGTCATATGAGTATAGGTAGCGGTAGAGTTCTCTATCAAGATTTAGTAAAAATTTCACTAGCACTTTCTGAGAACACTCTAGAAAAAAACGATGCGCTGCAAAATCTTTTTAAAGCTTCAGATAGACTGCATCTAATAGGTCTAATGAGTGATGGCGGTGTTCATTCTCATATAGATCATTTTATGGGTGTAGCAAAGATTGCAGCCAAAAATGGTAAAAAAGTTTTTTTACATCTTATTACAGATGGTAGAGATGTTTCTCCTACTTCTGCACAAAAATATATAGAAATAGTTGAAGGTCACCTGAATGAAAATATTCAAATCGCAACTATTTCAGGTCGTTTTTATGCAATGGATAGAGATAAACGTTGGCCAAGAGTTCAAAGAGCTTATGAAGCAATAGTAGATGCAAAACCAAAAACAGACTTTGAACCAGCAGGTTATATTGGCTCGTCTTATGCTCTTGGTGAAACTGATGAGTTTGTAGAACCAACTGCTTTTGAAGGTTATGATGGTGTAGAAAATGGTGATAGTATTTTAACTATCAACTTTAGAAGTGATAGAATGAGAGAACTAGTAACTGCATTGGCTGGTAAAGATTTTCATGAATTTACAAGAAACCCTAAAACACTGCATCTTGCAACTATGACAGAGTATGATAAATCTTTTTCATATCCAGTTTTATTTTCAAAAGATGCACCTAAAAACACTCTTGCTGAAATTATCTCAGCTAAGGGATTAAGACAATTTCACACTGCAGAGACTGAAAAATATGCTCACGTTACTTTCTTTTTTAATGGAGGTATAGATGAACCATATGAAAATGAGACAAGAGTTCTTATCCCTTCTCCAGATGTGAAAACATATGATATGAAACCAGAAATGAGTGCAGCTGAGGTTGGACAAAGTGTACTTAAAGCTATGGATGAAAATTATGACTTTGTAGTTGTGAATTTTGCCAATGGTGATATGCTTGGACATACTGGAAATGAAGAAGCTGCAAAAATTGCAGTAACAACAGTAGATACACAACTCGGACGTATCATACAAAAAGCAAAAGAAAATGATTATGCTTTGATTATTACATCTGATCACGGAAATTGCGAAGAGATGAAAGATGCAGATGGAAATATTTTAACAAATCATACAACTGGAAAAGTTTGGTGTTTTATTATGGCTGATGGAGTTGACAAAGTTGAATCAGGTGGATTAAACAATATAGCTCCAACAGTTTTAAAACTTATGAATATAGAAATCCCACCTGAGATGGACCGTAGTCTAGTTTAATTTAAGTCTGTTAGTTTAAGATAAAACAATTTTTATATAATTGTTTTATCTTTTTTACTCTTAAGAGTTTAAATCTTTTCTAAAATCTATAATATCTTCAACACTTACTATTGGCATAGAATATTTTTTTGAAAAATCTTGTATATCACTACCTTGAGCCATCGTTCCATCAGGATTTGTCAACTCACATAAAACAGGACTTAATTAAAAATATGGGGGTTTGAAAACCCTTGCAAACTTCTGTATATTGGTAAGAAACCAAGGTATTTCTATAATGGATTATAAAAAAGCTCT
>NZ_JADGFC010000119.1 GCF_016744025.1 Sulfurimonas sp. | reverse complement strand
ATAGCCTTAAGAACAATCACAATACATATTACAAATAATGTTGCTTAAGTCTCTATTAAAACACGAGTAGTCATAATACACCCATTTGTATCTTGAAGCATTCCGCCACAATCCTGAAGCGTTCCGCCACAATCCTAAAGCATTCCGCCACAATCCTAAAGCATTCCGCCACAATCCTGAAGCGTTCCGCCACTATCCTGAAGCATTCCGCCACTATCCTGAAGCGTTCCGCCACTATCCTGAAGCATTCCGCCACTATCCTGAAACGTTCCGCCGCATTTAATACTTAGAACCACCGAATATGAAGCAAAGTACGAGCAATAAGGCTTAAAGGATGGCACTAGGCTTGCAGAGTACGCCCGCTAAGGCTTAGAACTTTAAATTTTAAGGCAGACTAGCAGCCTAAGACTCCAGAGTAGGCTATTATAGAGCGTAGAAATTGACAAGTATTCACTAATAGGTTTTTTTCAGCTTTACACAATGCCCTACCCCACAAAGCTCTATACAACTTACTACATAATTCCTGAAAATAGCCTCAAAATGTTACTCATAGTCCGTTGACGTATAAGTCACATTTGGATAGATTTATGCCCTATTAGTCTATAAAATACAGTGTGGTTAAATGGTCAAAAAACAAATTAAAAGCCAGAAGTGTCACTCAAAAAACTACTAATCAGGTAGAAAGAGCAATAAAGACTGTGGTGTTATGTTTAATTGCAATATAGGTTTTTATAATTGATCTTTGAGATTAAGTTAATATTTTTGTATGGGGTGCAATAAAACCCCTTTTTTATAGATTACAGATATCTACCAATTGATGAGTGTGGGAAGAAAAATAAAAGATAAGAGCTTAAAAGCTGTAGATTTTTTTTGTGGCGGAGGCGGCATGAGCTGCGGTATGCAGAAAGCTGGCGTGAAAATCATAGCTGGTATTGATCATGAATCGACTTGCAAAGAAACTTACGAAACAAATATAAAAGGTGCACAATTTATACAAGCTGATGTATTCGAATTACAGGAGAAAGATCTACAGCAGCAGCTTAACTTGAAACAAAATGATGATGGTCTCATACTTATTGGCTGCAGTCCCTGTCAGTTTTGGAGTATCATTAATACAAATAAAGCAAAATCCGAAAAATCTAAAAACCTGCTAATTGAATTCGAAAGGTTCGTGAAATATTTTAGACCAGGTTATGTTGTTGTTGAAAATGTACCGGGTGTTCTTAGAAAAAAGAAAGAAAGTGGATTAGAAGCTTTTATTGATTGGTTGGAGGCTGAAGGCTATCAAGTCCATTTTGAGATACACAATACCAACGACTATGGTGTACCTCAAAACAGAAAGCGTTTTACTTTAGTTGCTAATAGAATTAATGATGAGAAGATATTCCCTATCAAAGATGAAGGAGAAAGACTTACTGTTCGCGATGTGATAGGTGTAAGTAATGGCTTTAAGAAAATTAAGCCTGGACAGAAAGATGTAACTGACTTTATGCATTCAGTAGCCAATTTAAGCGATGTATGTAAAGAGCGATTAACCTATGTTGAGAAAGATGGTGGAAATAGATTAGGTTTTGCACACATACCTCATCTGCAATTGAAATGTTTCATTGGGCGCGACAATTGTTTTAAGGATACATTTGGTCGTTTATGGTGGGATAAACCAGCAGGAACAATAACGACCAAATTTTACAGCATTTCTAATGGGCGTTTCGTACACCCTGAAGAAGACAGGGCATTATCATTGAGAGAGGGTGCCGTTTTACAAACCTTCCCTAGAGATTATAAATTCATTGCAAAAAGTAATGGTGCTATAGCAAGATTAATAGGTAATGCTGTACCACCTGAGTATGCAAAAAGAATAGGACAAGCAATTAAAAAAAGCCACAATGCAATTTAGAACAAAAGCAAGAGCAGTTGATTTACTTGGTAAAGGGCAAATAGCAGATTTACCTACCGCAATTACAGAATTGTGGAAGAATGGTTATGATGCCTATGCGGATAATTTAACTGCAGAAATCTATTTAGAAGGCTATAAAGACATTGAAAAAAATTTGTTTGTCATGACTGATGACGGCAAGGGTATGTCACGACGTGATATTCTTGAGAAGTGGTTGGTTCTTGGAACAGATTCCAAAAGTAGAACAAAGCTTAAAGATCTAGAAAGTGAAGACACTTTATGGAAAAAACCTAGAATAAAATCAGGAGAAAAAGGGATAGGACGATTATCTGTAGCCTTTCTAGGTTCTCCCATGCTCATGCTAACAAAAAAGATGGGACATCCCTTACAAGCCCTATTCTTTGATTGGCGTCTACTTGAAAATTACAATCTCTTTCTGGATGATGTTAATATACCTGTAAGAGACGTCGAATCACTGAATGATTTTTATCCAACTCTTGAATTATTAAAAAAGGAATTCCTTGGTAATTTCGATAAAGTCTCGGATAGTGATGGAAGTGAGATATGGGAGGATTCACAGTCCAAATTGAGAAATGACATTGAGAAATCAATAAATGAGATGATAACACCAAACTCAGTTATTAATCCTCTTATTTCAGAATTTACAGATATTGAAAATAGCCATGGTACGAAATTTATAATCTTTGAACCTATAGATCAAATTATCAAGCTAACAAATAAAGATGAAGATGAGATTGAAGATAAAAAGTTTGTGATATCTAGCTTATCAGGATTTACTAATGAGTTTAAAAAAAATAATAAAAGCATAAATACAAATATCCCTGTTTTTAAAAAAGGAAATATTGAGTATGACTTTCTAAATACTGATGGAAATTTTTGGTCGTATAACGATTATGAACTTGCTGACGTTATAATAGAGGGAGAGTTTGATGGTAGAGGTTCATTCGAGGGATTCATAATGCTGTATGACAAAAAAATTAACTACACCTATACAAATCCTAGAAGAAAAGATGCACGAACAGATTATGGCAGTTTTCCGATTAAACTTGGTTATTCACAAGGTTTAGAATCAGAATCAAAATTGGAAGGTACTGTTTTCTATAAGATGAGAGAAAGAGTGGGTGAATATGGAGGCCTCTATGTTTATAGAGATAATTTTAGAGTTTTACCTTATGGAAGGACAGATTTTGATTTTCTTGGTTTTGAAAAAAGAAGAGCTAAAAGTGCTGGTGAATATTACTTCTCACACAGACGTATGTTTGGTTATATTGAATTAACCAGAAATGAAAATTCAACCTTAAGAGATAAATCGAGTAGAGAAGGAATGATGAATAATGCTGCATATCGTGCATTAAAAAATGACCTAGAAGCTTTCTTTATTGACCTTGCAAAAGAGTATTTTAGAACTGAACCTAAACAATCAATCTTTAAGGACAAACAGAAGCAATTAATAGAACAACACAATGCTATAAAAGCTGATAGTGCTAGAGAAACAGAAGCAAAAAAAGCTTTTACCAGATCTTTAAAAGATTATCCTCTTCGCTTAGAAAAATATCAAGAAGAGTATAAATCTTTAATCAATCAATTAGAAGAAAAGACAAATCAATCAGATATAATTTATTCGGATATAGAATCATTACTGGATAGAATACAAACCTTAGATATTGATTATAAGCGTTTGCTCCCTAAAATACCTAAACGCTATAAACCAACGGACACTCAACTCGACAGACTTTCAAAATATGAAAGTTTATTGATTAATTTTAATGAAACAATCAAAAAGGATAGTGCTGACTTAATGGTGAAAGTTCAAGAGAAACTTGAAATACAAGCGCTAAAAAAAGAATTTCTAAAGAGCTGCCATAAATACAATGCCAATCTCGAAAAACAGATTTTTCATTACAGGCAAGAACTTCATGAAAGATTTGAATATCTTAAAAAAGAATATTCACAGAGATCAAATCGTATTTTAAAAGATTTAACTTTTGAAAAAGATCAGTTAACACACACCATAGATACTCGTGAAAAGGCTATAGCAGCTACTCAAAAAATCGCTCTTAAATTCGAATTTTTACAAGATCAATTAGACACAAAATTGTTTCCTCTCACAGATCATATTAAACGATTGAGTTTCGAAATTGACGAAGAGCTACTACAAGGCGCATATAAAACGGAATACGATAACATTAAGAGACAGTGGGAACAAACCAAAGAAACTGCTCAACTTGGGATAGCCGTTGAAATTATAGACCATGAGTTCAACCATCTATATGCTACAATCAATACTACTTTTGACAAGCTTACAAGAGTTGATACTTATGAGAACGATGTGCAACTCAAGTATCTTAAAACCTACTTCAAACAGTTAGAAGATAAGTATGCCCTTCTTTCTCCACTATATCGTATTTCGGGTGTCATTCCAAGAAATATTCAGTGTAAGACTATTTATGAGTATCTCAATAATTTCTTTGCAAATAAATTAGAAAACCAAGAAATTGAATTCACTGCAAGCGAAGCATTCTTGAATCATTATATAGAAATAAAGGAGCCAGTGATTCACACTGTTTTCATTAATGTCATTAACAATGCTCTTTATTGGCTAAGAAATGCAAAAATTAAGAAATTGCATCTTGACTATTGGAGCGATACCAATGAAATATTAATAGTTAATTCTGGTCTTAAAATAGAAGATCATCGATTGGAACGAATTTTTGAATTATTCTATTCAAACCGTCCCAATGGAAGAGGAATCGGTCTATTTCTTGCCAAAGAAAGCTTAAATGAAAACTACTTTGACATGTATGCCACAAACGACAAAACCTACAATCATCTCAAAGGAGCCTGTTTTGTAATAAAATCCTTAAGCTAAAACCATGACAGAAATATACATAAATAAGGCAAGTCAAATCATTAAGAATTCTATTAAATCAGCTGTTTTCATTGATGAAAAAGCTCGATCCTTCTTTTGTTCAGATGCAAAATTGACAGGAGCAAATGAGGAGAAAATTACAACAGATCTATTTTCTAACTTCAGAGATGATGGGATCTCACTTGCAGTTCATAAGTACCAACATAATGATGAGGAAAATGAAGAATTAACTCAATATTTATTTGAATCAAGGGATTTAGTATTGTTGGATTGGAAATTAGCGGGAGACACTGGTGAAGAATCATCATTAAAACTACTATCTAAAGTTGTAAAACGTTCAAATATTCATTTTTGTGTAATATATACATCAATGTCTAAACCAGATAATGTATTGGGCAATATTCTTTCCTACTTTTCGGGAAGCGATAAAGAATATTATAAGGACGTTAAAAATGATTTAGAAAATGAAAAAGGAATTAATGATCATTTTTTAACGAAAATAAATACAATAAACCTGGATCGTGATAATAAAGATGGGACAAAGAAAATAATTGGACAGCTTTTTCAAGAAGATAAAAAATTAATTGATGAAATCATTGCAGTTACAGGCCAAAAGAGCCCTAAATGCGCATTAATAAAAGCTTCAATAGCTTTCATGGACAGCTATAAATCTGAAACAGCGAATTTATGTCCAGATATTGTCTCATATGAAAACAAATCACTCGTTATTAACAACACAATCATTACGATTTTAAATAAAGACGAAAATCAACCAGACGTACTAATTAATAATTTAACTCAGCAGATTATTTCACAAAAGACAGGTTTCACTCAATTATTGGGACTTGAGATGAAAACAATTCTTTCTAAAAGTGGTTCGTTTATTGATTCTAATTTGTTACAAGTATCAAAACAAGCATTTATACACCATCGTAATAATTATAAAAAAGATAATAAAGAATATCTATTCCCACGTTTCATTAAGAGCATTATGCTCGGAAGTGTAGATTTAACTATTAGAAAAGAACAACTTCAATTATTAGAACCTGATTTTCTTAATGCTATAGATGACAGTTCAGCTTTACCTCCAGAAGAATTGGTTGCTATGAATGTCTTTTACAATGCAAAAAAATTGGACAATAATAGACCCGTTAATTTTGGTGATGTATTTATAGGTGAAAAAGGTGAATATTTTATTTGTATAACTGCATTATGTGATTGTTTGAGACCTGAAGATAATGACAACTTATTTTATTTCGCGAAGGGAACTTCTATTAAAATGGCAAAAGCCTTAAGCCTTGGTGATACAGCTTTTGTAAGTTATTTGAACTCCGAAAACATTGTCAAATGGACTGATGTAAATAATACAGTGACAGATGTAGATCAACACAAATACACACCAGTATATGTGAAACCAGTTCTTTTTAAAATTTTAAATCCCACAATAGATTCAGAAGGAAAATTAAATCTGAGCATAATGAATAATGAACCTAAAATTGACTCAAAAGAATTATTCTATATAACAACAATAAAAGATAGTTACACTCAAAGAATAGCTAATCATGCTTTTACTCATCCTGTGAGAGTTGGTGTTGATTTTGTGAAAAACTAACATGTCGATTTATGCATTTCATATTACGATGACTCTCAAAACCTAGACGATTACACTTTACACCAAGCTTTGAAAAGAGGTCAAGATAGAGCAATAAGAGCCTTAAATAATTCTGGTGGTCATTTTAGTTACAATGCAGGATATGGAAATGCACCTGTTGGTATTTCACTAGATGAAGACTATATGCAAACTTTTTATGTAGGTGAAATCACTCATAAATACAAAAACAGAAAGAGAGTAGATATTGAATTAGCATCGAAATTTGAAGGAAGTATTTCTGTCAGTCGAAAAATAAAAGATGATACTGGATTCATCAGTACAAAAGGTTGGAATCAAAAAATAAAAATGGGTTCTAGTTATGATATAAAAAAGGTATCCATATATGGTTGTGCTCGTTATCGTAATGAATGGAAGGGTATCAGAATTGTTAAAGAATAAAAAATAGCATATGAAACAAACTAAAATATTAATACTGCTACTATTGCTACCATGTTTTTTATTTTCTCAAGAAAAAGAAAAATACGATTGGCATAAGACTATAATTGAATTTGATTATGGTTTTGGAATACACCAGAGTGCTAAGGATTACCACTCCACAACTGAAAGTAGTGCTAATGTATACAAGGAAAATAATTTTATAAACTTTAGATACACAAATGCATTTTTCGTGAAATCTGATTTATCACTTGGCTTATCCCTAGGATTCGAGATTGCACCTGTTATCGAAATACCACTAACATTAGATATCAGAAAGTATTTCGGCACAAATAAAAACAGAAATTATTTATCCTTAAATTTAGGAAAAGCATTTTACAAATCAGCAGAATTCAACACTTGGCTTGGCGAACTAGGATTTGGGCGAAACTTCAAATTAGGTAAGAAAAGCTCTTTAAATACAAGTTTTAGCTATCAACTCACCTATCTCAAAGAAGGTTCTGTTAAAGTGAGTGAAGACGATCGGAGTTGGGTCAAAGACTTCTACATGCACTCCCTGTCATTTAGACTGGGTATAATGTTTTAATCATTAATATAGAGGCTGCCATAATAACATCGGTAGCCTTTATTACATATACATTTCAATTGTCAAACATTCCTTTAAAAGGATTTTTTCTATTTGATTCTACTGGGTGCAAATCCAACCTTCTTAACCAAATCTTTCAGATACTTTTCTTCGGGTGGATCTTCTTTGGGAATATTAAAGCTAATTGTACCTTCAGGGGCATCTATCAAAATATCTTTTACTTCCTTAATTTTCTCAAAATTTCTTTCCAGACTATAAACACAAAATGGGCAAGCCATCCTCTGAATTTCAACATACAAACGATGGGTTTTTAAAGGGCATTTATCCCAATAAATAACTAGTTTCCACCCCGATCGTCTCTAGAGCGCTTATCTAGTTTCTACATCGATCACTTACCCTACTTAATCAATCTGTCAGATAACAAGACAGATCTATTTAGTAAATTCCCATCTCAAAGAGTAATTAACCTTTTAAGGAAGCGTATAAGCCGCTATCGAAATAAACACAAAATAGCTATACAGGTCAATACATCTAGGTTTAAAATGACAAAAGCCTATAATTAGTTGTGATCTTAAAAAAAAATCCTCGTAAGTATAACTCACGAAGATTTTCATGTAGCCCCAACAGGACTCGAACCTGTATCTAGTGTTTAGGAAACACTTGTTCTATCCCTTGAACTATGGGGC
>NZ_JADGFC010000118.1 GCF_016744025.1 Sulfurimonas sp. | reverse complement strand
GTTAGCAACAGCTGTTTTCATTGAAATAATTTTCATTCCATTAACTTTTTTATAGTTTTTCTTATTTTTAGCAAGTTGTGCTAATTTTTTCCAGTTATATACGTGTAAGAAGTCAGTGTCATTTCTTGACATACCAGCTTCATTTGGTGGCATACCAACTTCGATACCACCTGTATACATTTCTGTATTAAATGAGTTTGTAAAAGCCCAACCATCAGAAACACCTTTACCAGCATCACTTAGATCTTGCATATATGGAGGTAATTCAAGTGTAAAAGATTCTTTTTCTTGAATACGACCTTTTTTAGGATCAAATTTCCATAAAGTAACACCACCACGGTATGACTCTTTGTACTCTTCAATTGGGTGATAGTTATTATCAAAAGGTGCAGCATATTGAGCAGCTTCAATAATATAGTCACTATTTTGAGTAAAGAAAGCCCCACCATGAGCTGATTTAAATACAGGGTTAACTACGATTTGTTTAGTTTCAAAATCGTGTAAATCGATAATAGCGATACGTGGATTAGCTTTATCATTAATAGCTAACCATTTACCATCATATTTACCATTTACTTCAGAAAGTGCAGGGTGATGAGTATCTCCCCAATTTATTTCACGACCACGAATGTTACCTTGTCTTAAAATTTTAAGACTGTCAACATCATAACCGTACCCTTGCCATGGCTCAGGTGTAAATACAGCGATGTATTTTAAAATTCTCATTGATGGAACACCATAAACGATTACTTGTCCAGATTGTCCACCCGAACTAAATACGATAAATTCGTCTCTACCACCCGTAGGGTTGTAAGTTTTTGCAGCACGAATTACATCGTTTTCAGTTAAGCCTCTTGCCTTCATTACTTTTTGTAGTTCACCACCCGTAGCAGCTGATGCCATTGTAGCAGCTAGTGTCGTACCTAAAACAAGTGAAGTAAGCTTGTTGAAATGCTTAGTCATTTTATTCTCCTTAATATTCCTTTGAATATATAATGAAATATACCCAAATGATTCAAAATATTATTATATTTTGGAGGCTAATAATTTGACTAAGGTCAAAATATAAAATTAATTATTAAATTTAAGTAAATTTAACTTTTATAGCTAGAAATAAGATTATTTAAGTCAGATTTTAAATTTTGTAATTTTATAGTAGATGATGTTAACTCTTCAAGCGATTGAATTAATGCATCTTCTTTTTTAGTTAAGTCTTTATCTATATTTTGTTCTTCATCCATGACGTTAAGTAGCTCTAAAAAGTCTTCTATATTGTTTTCTACATTTTCTAATGACTGGTACGAGTGCTCTATAGAATTTGTAGAATGTTCAATTGAACTGTTGATTTTATCTACTAGAGTATTGAAATTATTACTAGCTTCTAATAGTTCCTTACTGTTTTGCTTAATGTTTATAGGTTTTAATTCTTTAATACTAGAGTTTGTAATAATAGTTTTAGAAGTTTTTATGAATTTTTGCATAAATACTATTACATCTTTTAGCTGTGTAAATAAATATATTAGTAAAAATACTAAAGCAAAGAATAAAATATATTGAAATCTTTTATAATTATTAATAGTCTCTTCATAGTTTTTATTGTGCATGCTAATAAGTTTATTAAACTTTACTACTAGTTGCAAATTTGTATTGTAAATATCTTTTACAACTCTTCCAAGTAAAATATCAGTATATGCTGTTATTACTTTTCTCCTATCTCTGAAATTTTTAACATAGAGATGGAATTCTTCCCATAATAATACTATTTCATCACTTTGATTTTTAATTTCTATGGAATTCATATGTTTTGTTATTTGATCTCTATTTTTTAAATTATCAATAAATTCTTTAATAGAATCATCTAATTGTTTTGTAGAAACATTTTTATTTTTGTATATAAAAAAAATATCTTTAGAAATTTCTTGAGTAATGTTTTTTTGAGAATTTATTTTGTCTAGAAGCTTATTATTGAACTTGTTTTTTTCATTAATATCAGTTGATAGCAAAGCTAAAGCAATTGATAGTATAAAAATTAATATGCCAGCTACTTTTATTTTAGTCATTTCCTATTTCCTTTAAAGCTATTGTATTTAGTACTGTGATTTGACCTTGGAGTATATCAATGATTTTATTTCTTTTTAGTCTATTTAATACACGAGATAGAGTTGCAGGCTGTATATGCAATATAAGAGAGATGTCATGTCTTTTTAGCTTGTTAAACATTTCTAGGTCTGTATTTAGCATCTGTGATACTTTTTGAACGGAGTCAAAAATAAACTCTCTGTTTATTAGAGATTCTATTTTTTGAGATCTTAAGCTAATCTCATTAACAAGTTCTAAGCAGAGTAGTTTTTTTTCTAAAAAGTGTTTTTTAAATTGTTCATAGTCAATACTAAGAACTTGGGAGTCTTCAATAAGCGAAACATTTGAAAAGGATGTAAGAGTTTTACTTTTTATATTTGTGATTTCTGAGATCAGAGATTCTTTATATATGTAGTATAAAAATATTTCGTTAGAGTGTTTATCTATTTTATATGTTTTTGCTAATCCGCTAATTAAAAAAAGTAAGTTATTACTATGTTCTTTTTCATAATAGAGTATATATTCACTGTTGTATGAGTGAATAGTAGAGATAGAAGTTAGGAGCTCAATCTCTTGAGAATTTAGAGTTTTGAAAAAATCTAAAGACTCTATTGTACTTTTGACTGACAAAAAAAGTCCTAGTTAAGAACTACAGGACAGTCTTTTTGCGCAATATCAAACTGAAATAGACGTACTTTGGTTTTTGCACTAACATAAACATATGAAGTGTTGATACCAGCTTGAAGAAATTTACTTGATGATTGACAAATACCTGTAGTAACAGCTTCTTTCATTCTTGTTCTGTCTTCTTTTTGTATAGTTTCATCACTTTTGACACCTGTGTTTATCTCAAATGTATAAATAAGAGTTGTATCTTTATTTGTTATAGATGCTAGAGTTGTATATTTGTCTATTACTTGTGGTAGAGTGCTTGCAATCTCTTTTGCAACTAAGCTTGCAATTTCTTTTTTTTGCAATTTCATTTCTTTTTCAGGAAAAATACCAGTTTTAGTAGGCGTATCAGCAGCTAGTAAAGCAACACATAGTGAAAGTGAAATTAAAAATATTTTTTTCATGGTTTTGACTCTTTTTTTTTTAGAATATTATACTGTAGATATTTGATTAATGTATGAGACTAAAAAACCTCAAAGGAGTTTTTTAGTCTTGTTGTTGTCTCATATAAGATGGTATATCTAAATAGTTGTCGTCAAAGTCACCGCCAACTACTAGTTTAGGACGAAGAATAGCTTTTGGAGCTGGAGTGTCATTTACAAAATCTTCATTGTTTGTACTAGTGTTAAGTTCTCTTTCAAAACCAGTTGCAACTATAGTTATTTTGACATAGTTAGGCTCTATATTAGCATCTGTTGAAGTACCAAAAATAACTTCTGCATCTTCATGTGCACTCTCATGTACAACATTCATAGCATCAGATATTTCCATAAGAGGAAAATCAGGGTGCATTTTAAAGTGGACAAGAACACCCATTGCACCATTTATAGTCATGTTGTCAAGTAAAGGAGACTCAATTGCCGCTTTGATAGCTTCATAAGCTGCATTTTCACCCTCATATTCACCAACACCCATAAGTGCCATACCTTTATGGCTCATTACAGTTTGTAAATCGGCAAAGTCAAGGTTTATGTCATTTTCTCCACTTGATAAAATAACACCTGATGTTCCGCTAACTGCTTGAGCTAAAACACTATCTACTATTTTAAAGCTTTCTTTTAGACCAAGTCTTCTATCAATAATAGAAAGTAGTTTATCATTTGGAATAACAACTATAGAGTCACTCTCTTTTTTTAACTCTTCAAGCCCAGCTTCTGCAAGTTTAAGACGTTTTCTACCTTCAAATGCAAAAGGTTTAGTAACTATAGAAATAGTTAAAGCACCAATTTCTTTGGCAATCTGAGCTACTACAGGAGCAGCACCAGTACCAGTACCACCACCAAGACCAGCAGAAATAAATACAATGTCAGCACCTTCAAGAGCAGATCTGATTTCATCATAATTTTCTAACGCAGAATCTTTACCAATAACAGGTTTCATACCTGCTCCAAGACCTTTAGTTAGTTTAGTGCCGATTTGAATCTTAGAAGCACTCTCCGCTTCATGAAGAACTTGTGCATCTGTATTTACCATGATCATTTCGATTCCAGTAACACCTTCTTTAATCATATGACCAATCATATTACCGCCACCGCCACCAACGCCGACTGCTATAATTCTTGCTCCAGTTAAACTTTCTGCTTCTTCAATATTAAATGGTTCCATAATATCACTCCTTAAAATAGCTGGGTAGCCCAGTTCCAAAATTTGCTAAAAGCTCCAGCTTCATCGCTTTTCTTCTCTTTTTTGGATGGTAGAGTAACCATTGTTTGTTCTTTTTCTTCTTCTGCTGATGGAGCAACAGGTATCTCTGGTTCACTTGTAAAATTGATATTACTCTCTGCTACAGGAGTCTCATTTGAATGACGTACTCTCTTATTTACATCTATCTCATAAGGAGTATAGTTACTAGCACTATACATAACTAAACCAATAGCACTTGAGAATTCAGCACTTCTTAGGTTGTCAAAAAGTCCATCCATCTCAATAGGGCGAGCTAGACGAACAGGTACAGAGCCAAAAGTAGCAACTGCTAAATCTCTGATACCTTCCATTTTAGAAAAACCACCAGTTAGAACTATTCCAGCACCTAATTGGTCTTTAAGCCCACTATTTTCAATAAACTGAGCCAAAATCATAAGTGTCTCTTCAACTCTTGCAAAGATAACATTATGAACAACTTCAAGAGATACTTCATGAGTTGTATTTTCATCACCGATAATTGGAAGTTCTATTAGCTCATTACTTGGAGTTAAAAGTGAGCCGTAACTTAGTTTTACACTATCAGCGATATTTAATGGTGTATGAAGAGCCATAGACAGGTCACTAGTTACATGGTTAGAACCAACGCCTAAAAAGTCGTTATATCTAATAGAATTACCAGAATGAATTGTAATATTACTAGTGTTGCCTCCCATATCAATTACTGCTACACCTAACTCTTTTTCATCTTGGTTTAGAGTTGCTATAGAAGAAGCATAACCATTAAGAACTATATTTTCTACTTCAATACCAGCTCCACGAACAGCCTTTTTAAGGTTGTTAAGATTTGATTTTTGTGTAGTTATAATATGAGTTTCTACTTCAAGTCTAGAAGCATTCATACCTAGAGGGTCTTCTATAAAGTCTTGATCATCAACCTTAAAGTTAAATGGAAGAGCGTGAAGAACATCATATTCATTTGGGATATTGGCATTATATAGAGATGTGTGCATAACACGTTCAATCTCTTTAAAACTAATTTCTTTGTTTTGTATATTGACAATACCGTTTGAATTTAAACTTTTTGTATAAGCACCAGAGATAGAGACAACTGCAGTTTTTACATCACTTCCAGATACTCTTTTAGCATCATTGAGAGCTGTTTTTATTGACTTAGAAGCTAACTCTATATTAGTAATGCTTCCTTTTTTTAAACCCTGCGCTTTTGATGTTCCAGCACCAGTTATAGCAATAGTACCATCATCAGCAATTTCGGCAATGATAGCACATACTTTTGTAGAGCCAATATCTATGGCTAAAACAGTTTTGCTCAACTTAGAGTCCTTCGATAAAAATCTCTGTTTTGTACTTGTTTTTTAGGTTTTTAATTAGACCTTCATTAAACATAGCACTTTTTAATCTGACAATTGGATTGTCTATATCAATATTCGTTTTATCAAGCAGTTTTTGTTCCAAAATATTGTATAAAACAATATTTCCATTTTTTAATGAAATGAAATCTCTCTTATCTTGGGAAGAAAAAAGTGCTATAAGAAATTCATTAGCATCTTCAATATTCATATCTGTGATTTTAGCTGCATCTGCATTTGTAACAAAGTCTGTTGTAGTTCCTGTAAATGTAGATACAGAGTTTTTAGCTAATTCTAAAAGTTTCATCTTTTTTTGTTCTGATACAAACATAGGTAAAATTTCTTGTTTTGCTTCTTCGAAAGATTTTGCTTTTGAAGGATTAACTTTAACTAATTCAAATGTATAGTATTCATCTTTTACTATAATTGGTTTTAGATAAGGAGAAACTAGTGATAGTTTAGATATTTTGTCTAAAGCCTCAGCGCCAAAAGGATTTTTAGAAGTAGATATTACTTCACTTAAAACTTCTACATCAGAAGCTAATTTACCTTTTTTGTAAGCTATGTAAGCTCTTAGTGCTGCATCTTTAGTTGCTTTTTCATCTAACTCGATAATAACTGAACTTCTTGCACCCTCTAATGGTAATAATTTACCTTCTACATCTTTAAAGTGAGTTTTGTTTGCAGTATAGTGGTCATTGATTTTAGAATCTTCATATTTATTTGATAGTCTTTCTTGTTTAATATACTTAACTTCATAAGTAACTTCATGCATAAAGTCTTGTTGTCTTGCTTCCCAAAAAGGTTTAAGAACAGCATCTGAAGTGTCAACTTTTATCTTTTCATCACTTAAAATTTTATAGTTAATTCTGTCAGCGATTCTCAAGATACTATTAACTATGTCTAATTCATTTTTACTAACATCAACTGGAAGTAGTTTTAAAGCTTTTTGTATAAGAAGTTGTTTCTTAACATCATCTTCATACTCTTTAATACTCATGTTGTTTCTTGAAAGAACTTGCTTATAAACTTCTTTATTAAAAACACCATCTTTAAAGAAGTACTCTTGATTTTTTAACTCATTTAATAGTTCCGTGTCATTAATCTCTAAGTCATAAGACAATGCAAGGTTAATTATTAGTGCTTGTTCTGTAAGTTGCTTAAGTGCTTGAGACTGAAGACCAAAACTTTTTGCTTTTTCTTCGTCAAAATTGCCTTGAAACATTTTGTTATATTGAGCATAAAGGTTTGAGTATGTCTTTTGAAGTTCACCCATAGTAACTTCTACATTTCCTACTTTTGCTACTGCTCCAGCTTTATCACCGTATGAGTACTGTCCCCAGCCAACAAAACCTGCTCCAACGAAAGCGATTGTTGAAATCCAGATAGTAATTATGAGGTATTTTTTATGTCTTTGCATCCATGTAATCATCTAGTTTATTACCTTATGTATGATATTTTTGTAATTCTAGGTAAATTCGTATTAAACCTTGATAAAAGGCTTATTAGTTAAGTTTTGACAAACACTTATAAAAACATAATTTAATGATTAAAACAGTAAAGTAGCTTAACAAAACTTAAAGAATATATAGTACTTTATGATATGAAAATTAAGCACAGTTTTTTGATTGTAGAATATTTTTAGACCAATTATATAAACTAAGTTTATATGAAAAGAGATAAAATTGAATAAATCAAAGATAGCTCTAAAAGTAGTTCTTCCATTTGTTCTAGGGCTACTCCTCATCGCTACTGTATCAATATTAGGAATGTACTATCTACAAAAACTTCATATAAAAAAACAGTCATATGAAGTTTTTCAAAATGTATCTACTATACTTTCACAAACTATAACAAGTGATATTGATAACTTTGTTGACTAAATATTCTAGTAAGAATAGATACTATAAAGAGTTAAAAGATTTCTATGTTGTTGATACAAGTTTGAAATATATAGCTTAGAACTCCAAGAAGTTCTAAACAGTAGCAAAGACATTACTAATATGGAAGTTAAAAATGGAAGACATACATATCATGTTCATAGTACTGCATTTAAGGATATTACAGGTAAAGAAGTAGGTAAGCTGTATGTGTACTTTTAGATACTAGTGCTGAGTTTAAGTTTTTGATAGCTCTTATAATTGCGATGAGCTTAATAGTTGGGATAATAATAGTTGCTCTTATATTTTACTACACTAAATTTATGAGAAAAACTGAAAAAAAACTAAATGAAGCTCATGAGAAAATTCGACTTAATTAAAAAAACGGGTGCATAATTTTCTACTTTTTCTTATAATTCACAAGATAATAATCTACTAAGTTTAGCTTCAAACTTTTACTTAATCCGC
>NZ_JADGFC010000235.1 GCF_016744025.1 Sulfurimonas sp. | reverse complement strand
AATCAGCAATATCTTGCTTTAATTTATGCTCTAAAATCTGAAGATCTTCTGGAATACCTCCAAAAGTTTTAGCATCCATATCATTCAAATAATTACGCAAACTCGAAGCTTTAGATCGTTCTGAATAACTAAATGCTTTCTCTCTATAAATAGGATTCCCAGTTAATTCGAATAATTTGGCAGCGACTTCAATAGCTTTAGAGTAAGTCCCATTTTCACTCTTATTTAAAGCTAATTTTGATTCTTCATCTTGGAAGGCGATTCTGATTTGATCAATAATATCAACACATAATTCATAAGTATCTAATGAAAGCTTAAGGTACTTAACCTGATTAGTTCTTCCATAGAGTTTATACAGAGCTGACGCTTTATCATCAATAATATCAAAAGTAGTTAATTGACCATCAACTTGCTCAATACTTGGATTCTCATCAAGTTCTTGTCCATTGAAATCGTAAGTACTGGACATAAGAGCCTTTTGATAGAATTGTAAAGCTCTTAGATAATCTTCTTCCTTAAAATATATGCCTCCAATATTCTTAAGACAGTGCGCTGTACCTGGATGCTTTATACCAAATTTATCGAGATAAGTGTCATAAGATTTATATAAATATTCCTTTGACAATTTATTATTGCCTTGCCTAGATTGAAAAACGGCATAATTCAGGTAAAAATTTCCTAAATCAGAATTTCCTTCTCCATTAATCTTAATAGATTCCTCAATACTCAATTTTAAGTATTGATCAGCTTCAGTGTAATATCCGAGATCTTTATAACAGTTACCAATATTATTATATGTCGCTGACAAGTCTAAAACACCTCTTTCAAGTTTAATATCAAGGCCTTCTAATAAATATTTAAGAGCATTATTAAAATCCATATTTGCTTTTGCAACTAAGCCAAGATTGTTAATTATCTGAGCTCTCCATCTAGACGCAGAAGGATTCTCTTTGATAATAAACAAAGCAGCTTCATAAAATTTTTGGGCTTTTAAATTATCTTTTGAATAAAAGTATATATTCCCCATATTAACATACACAGGTGCAAGTTTCCCTGTCGACTCTCCAAAATTTTTCTTACAAATAAGCTCAGCCGAATTAAATTTTATCAATGCATCTTTAAATTTGGCCAACCTTATTAAAAGAACACCATAATTGACTTTATACCTATAAAGAAGATTATAATTTTTAATCTCACTTTCATTGACACTTCCTTCAGCTTGTTGAAAATAGAGCTCTGCTCCCTTATTATTTCTTAAGCGGAGTTCTTTTACCCCTTTATTGAATAAAATTAATAAGCTAGAATCTGCAGAAGTCGTTAAATCTGTATGAAAAGAATGAGAAGGGTTTGATGCCTTTACATGAAAAATTGATGCATTAAGCATCAAAAAGCATGAAGTGATCAGTAGAAATCGAAATATTTCTCGTTTTTTTTTCACAATAAAAAGAAATTTTAAAAGACTGTATATGTGCACAATAGACCCTATAGGGATATTCAAACCAAAAAGAAAATTAAGTGTTTTTGAAAAAAACTTTCACTTTCTGGGTTACTTTTCCCCTAAAAAGGGAATAAAGGGGTGTAAAACGAAAACAATATTCACTTTATAATTTAAATAACCATGGAAAATTTTGAAATTCTTAACTCAACTCAATTATTAGAAGTAAAAGGTGGTTCAAACGAATTGACAAATAGAGATACTGTTGACGAGTGTATCGTATAGTTTTATTTTTTTATTAATTTTCTAAATACCTTACAGCTATGACAAATTTTGATATTTTATCTACAGAGCAATTATTAGAAGTAAAAGGTGGTTCAAACGAATTGACAAATAGAGATACTGTTGACGAGTGTATCGTATAGTTTTATTTTGACAGAAATACAATGGTTCTATTTACCCAAGCACAAACTCTCACAATAAAGAATAATTAGTAAAGATTCCTGCATGGAGAAACGTCCGACTTACTGCGAGCTTGAAGAACAGCTAGCGGAGGCATTACGAAGAGCAGAAGGAGCAGAGGAA
>NZ_JADGFC010000007.1:42125-54407 GCF_016744025.1 Sulfurimonas sp. | reverse complement strand
CTATTATAGTTTAAACGATATTAAGGAATTTACAAATGGACAAGTTAGATTTATTTTTAACTATTGTTTTTGTTGTTGGAACAATAATTACGATGGTTTTAGTATATTTTTATAATACTCGTCATAAATATGAAGCCAGGGATGAACTAGATGAGTTTGTGGTAGCAAAAAAACCAAAAGAAAAAGCTATCTATTCTCCTAATGAAGATTTTAATTGGAATCTTTATGAATCTGATCTGAGTTATGACTACGATAAATTTATTGGTTACACTCAGTGGAAAAACAAAGAAGTTGCAGAAAATAGAATTTCTAAGTTAAGAGATGAGTACAAGACAGATAATTCCATTTTAAAAATTAATATGCTTGAAACAATGATGTTAGTTGATAAATTTGGTGAAGATATAATTCTAGATGCTTCTGGTGTATACAGAATACGAAAAATAAATATAGAAAATTTTTTAGATGAACTCAATTACACAATTGAAATTATAAAGCAAATATCATTATTAAAAGATGAGCTAGAATTCTCTATTGAAAATTACGAAGTTGATGCAAAAAAGATTTTCTATATTATGAAAAATGCTAGAAGTTTTGGTTTGTATAACTTTGATAATCACTCACAAGTATTTTTGTTTGCTAAAAAACATCATGGAACTACAATTGATACTGATATTGTCATAGAAGACTCAAAAGGTGTAAGTGAGATGAACTTACTTATCGAAGAATTTGTTGAGCATAAAGAATTAGAAGCAGAGCAAGAAGAAGTAAACGAGCATATGTTTGACGCATTCAAAAGGATAAAGGACAAAGTAAATATATATCGCGATGTCGATGGAAATAGAATAGTTGAGTACCCCAATGGACAAAAAATTATAAAAAAGAGCTTATGGGAAGTTGAAGCAATTGAGGAAGAAGAGCCACAAGTAAATCGACAAGGTGACAAAACGAAAAAATTTAGTGATTATTTTAAAGATGAAAAAGTTGCTACTGTAATGGAAGAAGCAAATAATGAATCCGTAAAAAAGTTTGAGCTAAAACTTAAAGATAAAATCATTATTGAAAAGACTAAGGTTGGAGAATTAATTAAAATTAATAATAGCTTCATTAAAAGGGCAAAATTATATGATGATAATAACAATAAGAAAGATTTCATTGGTTTTATTGGAGAGGTTAAAAATGTAAAAGAGTTTATTGATAAGATTAGAGTGATGTCCGAAAAGAATATAAAATCTATTTTGATACTTATTTTGTCAATAGATGCAGCACAACTTAATTTGGATGAAAACAATACAACATGTTTGATATTTGATTTTGAAGGTGAAAGCTATATAAGTTATGAATATCTTGCTTTAGTTCTACTCTCTCTTATTGACAACAGAAGTGAATTTGCTACTAGTACTAAGACGATTGCAAATAATGGCCATCTTTTGTATCCAATAAGTATTGTTGAAAGCTTCATTAAGTATCTTACAGAAATAGATATTGATTTCTCAAATACACAAAGTGAATTTTTGTACCTTGAGTCTATGGAAAAGAATTTATTATCTTTGAGTGCTATTAAATTATCAACTCACTCTCAAAAACTTTTGAGCACTTATAATAGTCATGATAAAGTTAAATTAATTAACGCAAAGATCATTACTAAAGATTCGTTTAAAAAAGCAACCGAGAATAAATACCCAATTAATTTCAAAATATTTTGTAAATAATTAGTGACACAAAGATAGATTTTATTATCTTTGTGTCACTTGACTAGTACTGTAAATATTTTACACTGACCGCATAAATCTCATAACTACTGACCATAAAAACTTTTTAAATAATACATATAAATTTTATAATAATAATCTACATCTTTTTATTTTGCATTAGTAATACATGAAAGCATATTTCATCACCTCTTAAGATTAAATCAGCTATATTACATATTACAAAATTAACTAAGGATAATTAAAGTTGTATACTTCAAGTAAAGGAATAGATTATTGGGCATCTGTTCATTGTACATCTGTTCTAATTGAAAAAATCAATAAAAAAAGAGTATTAACAAATAAAATGCCAAGCAAAGGGATCGTGGTTGAAGATGAGGAACTAAGTGTTGCGAAATCTAAAAAAGCGAATATTGAACTCTTTGTAAAACTAATGTCCAATAATTCTTTGAGGCCTTTAGCAAAAAATCTTATAGAAGACATGTATAAATATGAATTTGACAATTCAAGTTCAGTAGATTTTAATATAGAAAATTTTGATGATAACATTAAATTGAAGCAACTAGCAGCAATTAGTCTTTTAGAACATAGTTATGGTGTATTTAATATTATGAAAAAAATCATCGACAAGAAGTTTGGTCTTTACTCTGATTTCTTTTTTATTGCTAGTTTAGCCCACGATTCTGGAAAAAGCCATAAGTTAAAAGAAGCAATTGTAATAGACTTGGATATTTCTCATCATATCGCTTCGTCACAATACTTAAAAAAAATAGTGTATCAAGATAACTTAATAAGCCCATATTACAAAAGCTTATTTGAAGTAGTTTGTGATGTTTTCGAGGCTCATCATACAAAAGTGTCTGAAAGTCTCTTTTATGGCGTAAAAAAAGAAGAAGACAATAAGGAGTTGCAAATCCTCATTATGAAATATTTAAAGCAAGCTGATAGCAAGCAAAGAGAAAGAGAACTAAGGATGATAAATGACATATAGAACTCATATAGCATTCGCTCTTACCTCTGCAGTACCGTTTTGTGAATACCAATACGGATTAGTTGGATTGGAAGCGATTATGTTTTTAGGTGCAACATCAATCGGTGCATTAGCCCCGGACCTAGATGAAGAAGGCTCTTATTTAAGCAATAAGCTACCGATCTTCCCGTTGATTTTTAAATTATTCAATGTTAAGCATAGAGGAATCACTCACAGAGCAATATCAATTTTATTTTTGTTTTTAATACTTTGTGTCATAGGAAGTATAGATAAAAATTTAGAATTTAGTTATCCAATCTACATAGGGTTTATATTTGGTTATTTGTTTCATTTGTTTGGAGATATGCTAACAAAAGGTGGAATAAATCAATTTTTTTATCCTTTTTCTAATTCTAGAGGAGTGTTGCTTCCGAGGAAATTTAGATTCTACACGTTTAGCAACACAGAGACAATAGTGTTTCTTTTGCTTTGCTGCGTTGTAGCAACCGAATATATGTTTTTTTTAGGAATTATCAATGTCTGATTTTTTTGATTCACAAGCAAGTAATTATATGGTGCAAATTGCGGTTAAAGTGTCAAAAATAGAAAAAAGAATAACGGATAATATTGATAGCGAGTCACTTGTTGAGCTATATAATAGCATTCAACATGGAACGCAAATCATTGAAAAGTGTATGGAAGATATAGAAACAAAAAAAATAAAGAAAGGTGTGTCTGATGAGTAAAGATGGCTACAATAGTTCCAATCATGCAGGGGTTGGAACTTTTTCAAATTTGCAAAAGAATCAGGTTCACCAAAATAAAGATACATTTGGAAATAAAGATACATTTGGAAATAAAAATCCTTGGAAGCAAGATTCGGTATACCAAAATAAAGATGTTTATAGCAAAGAAGATATTAAAGAACTACCTAGATTCAAAAGATTTTCAGACTTAAAAATTTTAAATGAAAATATGATGCATATGTCTAATAACACGCTTTCAGATGATTCTCGTATTGAAATACTATCACAAGGAGAAAAAGGAGAGATAAAGAATATTTTATCATATAGAATTCTAAAGATTTCATTAGTTCCTGCCTTAATGTCTTTACTCCTGGGTGTGGTGATAATCTTGACAGATTCTTACTTGGTAACATTGTTCTCAGTGTTCGTATTCTTAGGGGTTCTGGTTAGAACTTTCTTTTATCCTGCAAAATTATATTATGAAAATATACGTTACAAAACAACTATTCCGGCTAAGGCTTTTTTTGAAGAGATGGACTATTGGTACAAAATTTCAGTAGTCAAAATATACATATATTTGATAATTTCATCAATCATATTATTTGTAATCTCTTTTTATGAAGAAGAAATAATCAATCTAGGTATAGAACTTTTTTCAAATTCTTCTAGTTCTATGGCTTCGAGTGCAATAAAAAACTATTTAGAATCCATATCCTTTTCAATAGGCTTAAAAGCTATTGCACTAATGAATATTGTAATACTAGTTGGATACTCAAAATTTACTAACAAAGAAAAAGATATTGCAGAGATAGAACTTAGAAGTAAAATGAAAAAAATCAGAAATGAATCTCTATCTAGGGTTCAGCAGATACAAGAAGATAAAAATACGCTTACATAGCAAAAAGGAGTGAAAATTGAAAAGTATTAGATCCCCAGTAGCATAATAAAATAGTTCAAGTTTAAGTAAGAAACTAAAAAATTAAAGGAAATATATAAAATGAAAAAAAATTTATTAATTGCACTAATTGCCGCAATAGTTCTTCCAAGTGAAATTTTTGCAGCAGATTTACCTGCAATTCTTGTCGTATATTCAGATATTGTTTCAAGCATTATCACAAAAGTTATTGTTGGTCTAGTTATTTTAATCATGTTAATTATTGCTGCATGGGAAATGAAAGAAAATGGAAACGCACGACCTCTTAAGTGGGCTACGTTTGCATCAATTGTTATGGGTGGAGCTGTTTATTTTGGTCCATCAATGATAGATTTTATGACAACACAAGTTGGTGCTTTAACAGGCACAAATTCAGTAGTCGTAGGTTCATAGTTTTGAACAAAGTAAGAGTACCGTTTCCAAAGTATCTAAATTCTAAAAAGCTATTTTACATTTGGGAGTATGACGTTGTTCTAGTGTCTGCAATGACCGGAGGTATATTATTTATTATGCTTTTGTGGTTATCAGTACCAGTTATTTACTCATTGTTTATAGCTATGGGAACAACTTACTTTGTTCTAAAGAGATATATAAAATATTTCAAAAAGGCAAGAGAGGGGTTCGTATGGCATCTCTTGTACTCAAAAGGGTTCATCACTCCAGTTGATAAAAGTAAAATAAAAAAAGACTTCGAGTTATCTTTACTTCCATATGGATTTGAAAATGAATTCGTTAATTAAAGGATATTTCTTTGAAAAATAGCCGCATAAGTACTGATGTAGGTAACGACTATATAGATAAGATTATTTTGCATATACAAAAAAACCGTATGCAAGCATTTTACAATTTAGTTTTAATTTTAATAATAATGCTTCAAACACCATTTATGATAGCAGGCTTAGATAGCGTAACCGTAGAGGTTGACTTACCACCAAGAGGTAAAATAGTCGTTACAAATGATTCTGCAAATGAATTATATTACGAAATATGGGCAGAGCATTTTTCAAATAACGAAGAATACTATACCACTAATAAAGATGGAGATAAAAAACTTTTTCCGTTCACTCATTCTCTTTTGGAGTTTGATTATACGAATGTAGAACAAAAATATGGCAATTTTTTAAAGAGATATAAACCAAGTAAGCTACTTAAAGATAGACATATATATATAGCGTTTATTAAGAATGTACAGGTAAAAATGATCTCACAAAAATTTGATGTTGAGAACATCAAGGTAAATCTCTTTGATAATGGAAAAGAAGCTGAAGCAATTATTAATGGTGTAGCACATCAGCGAGCTGCTTCTACTCCAATGGGAGAAAAAGCATGTAAATACACAATTTCGTTTGAAAGAATAGGGGGAAAATTATATGCAACATCACTTAATACAAACTGCTTTTAAGATTGCTTTAGCACTATTGATTTTTAGTACGTTGAATGGGAAAGATATTCCAATAATGAAGACAACAACAATAGAGTTGCCTGTTTCAGAATATTCAATAATAAAATTCCCTTTTAAGGTGGCTGAAGCTCGATTGGGCTCTTATAAGTATAAAAAAATAAAAGGTGAAGTTACACCAATTATTATTAAAAATAATGCTAATAAAAATATATCTTTAAGTAAGAAAAACCCTGCTGTTCCTGCGCCAATTGTAACTTCTGGAGAAAATCTTCTTAATATTAAAAAGATAGATAATTTTTTAACATTCAGACCTAGATTTAAGGGTACTGCAGAGATTGTTGTTTGGGGCAATAAAGACTTTCCTATGATTATTAAAATTGATATTGTTGATGATGCTGATAAAAATATAAATTTTGTTCAAGTGTTAAATAGTAGAAAAGAAGTAATCAATTTTGAATCAAACCCTCACGAAAAAGTGTTAGAAAATATAATGAGATTTCTTCATAACTCAGAAGTAAATAAGAAGCCTAGAGGTTATGAAAATATTGTGAGAAAAGAAGTTTATGATGTTGCTATAAGAGACAGACAAGGTGTTATATTCGCAAGAGTAAGAGTTTCTTTAACTAAAGAAGTAGCAGGGAAAATTTATGTTGGTCAAGAATGGAATGTAAATATTGTAGAAGAGTTTGATAATGAAAATGAAACTGTAGAAATACCAAATGGTTTTTATTTAACTCTCTATGAAGAAATGTTTGATAGTGAAGGAGTTTTCGCTGTTAGCTTAGAAACATACACGATTACTAAAGAGCATGGAACAAGGGTGTTTATAGTTAGAAACAAGGAACAAAGATGAAAACTATAGTTCTAACATTTGTTACAGCCTTACTTTTGTCAGGTTGTACTATCTTTACAATTGGTGATGTGAACGAATCACCTTGTGACGGAGAATGTGATTTCAAAGAAGCCGGTGTTTGTGCAGATACAATCAGTATTTATATGCATAGAGGTCAATTACAAAATAGAAAAACAACAGAAGGATGGTTTTCAGATGAAGAAGTGACAGTTTTTGATTCTGATAATGACTCAAGTTTTACAAGAATTAATGAAGAAGAATTAGGTAATTAGGAAAATTGAAATGAAACATATAAACAATAAAATTATATTATTAATGGTACTTGCGATATTTGGTATAGACTTAAATGCCGCAGAGATCACTTGGGTTAACGCTTTCCCTTTTTATGTATATGGTGACGCTTCATATATAGGGTTTACATATGATATAGTTAAAAATATTGCAACTAATGATTCCGTTGAGATAATACTTGGATTAGGTTTTTCAATTGCTATTTCTATTGCAGGATTTAGAGCAAGAATGGGTGGAATTTCAGACATTGGGAAGAGTGCATTAGCTCCTATTACACTATATGCTTTGTTCGTAGTGCCTACCGTGAATGTGCACATAACAGATCTAAGAGTTGACAAAGGTCTAATTAGTCATTCTGTTCCAGATAGTGGATACAGAAAAATTGATAATATTCCATATGCTATTGCTGCAATTCCAGCAAGTGTTTCTATGCTCGTATCTGTATTCATTGATATTATTGATGAATCTAGTTCTTCCATTAATCTTGGTTCTAAATTCTCAACATTAGGTTTTCAAGGTATATCACAACTTTCAAAAGAAGCTATGCTCATTTCAAATTTAAGAGACATTAATGGTTCAGCAGTCGGAGATACAGCATATAATTTAAACCAATATCTTAAGCATTGTATGATTGAAAGTGGTTATGAAGCTTCAAATAGAAATAAATACTTACTTGAACGTCCAACTAAACCATTCCCTGACATGTTTGATCCTGCAAATTTTGAAGGTAATTTAGGAGCTGTATTAGTTTCTTTTGATGATAACGAAGATGCAAGTGGTACTCTTGTTGAAGATGAGTCTTGTGCTTCTTTATATACAGTCTATGTTAGTGCAGTAAGCAATAATATAGAAAGTGGAATGAAAGAATTGTTAGAGCAAAGATTTCCTGGTATTAATGCAGACGATGCAAGTTTAAATGAAGCATATCGCGACCAAATTGGAGATACTGCTCAGATTATCGGAAATATTGGTAAAGCAATGGCTACCTTAGCAACAACAAGAGCTTTAGAAAAAGCACTAAGCACAGAGGGAATAGGTGTTAATGGTATAACCATCGCAACGGAGTTGTCAATTGAGTCTACAATAGCGAGTCTCCGTACAGAAGGACCTGCAAAATACGAGTGGATAACAAGAGTTCTTCCAGATGCTATCACAATCATTCTAGGTATCCTTATTGGAGCTTTCCCCTTAATGATTATAGTTATGTCTTTTCTCGGAAAAGATGCAACACAGGGTATCCTAAACTATTTTATGGGCTATCTAGCTATCAATTTCAATCTTGTATCTTTAGCACTAGTAAGTAATATCATATCTTACTATACAGCTCAACATGCACAAGAAGCAATTGTGTCGTATGCAGGAATGCCATTCGGACTTACACAAGTAACTGATTTTATGATGCAACAAGCAGATATGGCAGGCTTTGCAGGAATTATTGGTGCTGCATCTATATTTGCTGTAACTCCTTTAATTTTCTATGGTGAAACAAAAGGATTCAGTGCCGCTATGGGTGCTGTTACCGGAGCATTTAAAGGTAATATTCCCGCTGATGCTCAAAAAGAGCTTGCTGATTATGATGCTCAAATGGAACTTGATAAAAGAGCTAGAGAAGATATGGCTACTACTTCTAATGGAATGAATGAAGCAGAAGCCTCGGCTTGGCTTTCAAGTGAAGGTTTCAGTAGACCAAATAGTATGAGTGCAGTAGAAGCATACAACAATATGATGAAAAATTACGGACAAATTGGTTCAGCGGACGCTTCTAGTATTTTACATCATGGAAATATGGATAACTTTAATGCCCAAAACTATATGAGAGGTAGTGGCGCACAAACTATGCAATCAACTGCTAAAACGGCAGGGCTTGGTAATAGTGTAGACGAAGGCGTAGTTGATATGGCAGAAATAGCAAGTGTATCTATTCAAGATGGTGAAGCTTTAGGTAGTAGTATTAGTAAAACAGCAGAGTTAAGAAGTCAATCGGATTCATATAATCCGATTGATGTTGGGGCAGGACAAGCTATAGCACAGTATGGTAAAGATATGGGCTCAGCTGCTTTATCCAAGTTAGATGAAAATGCTAGTGCTACAGTTGCAAATGCAACAAATGCAGTTGCTACACAAGTTGGTGGAGGTCAAGGTTTATTAAAAACAGGGGCTTTTCATGATGATGGAACTTTAAATAATGCAAGTGATGTTTTAAAAGATGTAATGTCTGGTGCAGCTATGCAAAGTGCAGGCAAAGTCATGAACCTAAAAGGAATGGGTGACTCAATAGACGGTTCAATAGAAAGTGATGGTTTTAAAGACTATATGAACGGTTCTGAGTTTCAAGGTAGGACCAATGCTAACAAAACTATTGCTGATGGAGAGGAATGGGATTCACTAGGTAGTGATGATAATGATCCAGACAAAGTAGCTCTTATGAAAAAAGTAAAAGAGAATGAAGTTGCACAAACATTTGGTGGAATAAAATCTACTAATGCAAACATTATGGCACAAGGTGGCGTTGATGATTTCGTGGCTACACAAGTGGCAGCTTCTAGTTTAAAAGGGAAGTCAGATAAAGAAGTATTGGATAACCAGTTAACACAAGGTGGTGCTTTAAAAGGATTAGATGATTCTGCTAAAAATATTGCAGATGCAACTAGTAAGTTAGCTGAAGTGGCAGGAACACTTTCCGGAGCTAAAACAGCAAGTGATATTACGACTATCGGTTCATTTGATAGCCCTGATGACTATATACAAGCACATGCGAGAGATGCTTTAGACAATGCAACAGGTGCAAAAGTAAGAAGTGATATTTCTAACAATCAAGAGATTAAAGATAATATTGTAGAAAATGAAAAAGCAGCTTACCGCAGAAATGGAAAAGAAGCCCAGTTTATTAAAGAAGGAAAAGAGATGGGCTTTCTTGATGAAAACGGTAACGCTAATTCTGATGCTAATGCATGGGTAGAAGGAAGAGCTACGCTTAATGCAAGTGGTATGAATAAAAATGAACAAGGCTTTATTGGCGGGGCTAGAATGACTTCAGTCTATAACCCAACTACAGGTGAAGGTATAGCGGATACTTCTAGTGTGAAAACAACCAAAGATGGTTTTGATACATCAGTAAATAAATATAATCCTGAGAATTTAGTCGAAGCGGATGCAAGAGAAACAGCAGAACATGCACTAGATTGGAAAAAATCAGCTGCTAAAATTATTGGTAGTGGTGGACAAAAAGCAGTTGATTTAAATAACTATTTTAAAGAAAATGGTATTGACTTAGGTATAAGTGATGAATCAGCTAGAGATGGTGGTAATGCGACAGCTTTAGGTGCTACTGCTGTTTTAGGTGGAGTAACAGCAAATCAAGCTAGTAAGATGTTTACAAGAGATGGGAATAGTTTATTTGGGAAGATTAGAGGAAGAAAATCATCTTCTAGTGAGACCGATTTTATCAGTGAATCTCAAAAACAATCCCAACACAACAATCCCAGCGATTCCAATAATCCAAGCCATGATAAATCTCCTAATTTAAATTCTGATACTAGTATACCACAAGAAAACAAAACACCTCTAAAAAATAACAATATGCAAAGTTCTTCTCTTCTACCTGATAATAAATCACTAGCACAGCAAAGAATGATTGACAATGAAATTGCAAGTGGGAAGTATAGTGGTAATCAATTAGAAGTTCTTAATAAACATCAACAAAGAGTAAAAAGTGGGCAAGGGTTAGATAAGAGTGCAATTATGTCAATGGATAAAATGACAGGCGGTACTTTTGGTAGTAATGTAGATGCCATGACAAAAATGATGGATAATAACCCTAAGTTTGTTTCTTCTCCTTTAAGTAATTTAAATAGTGCAGATGCATTAGTTCAAGCCAAAGCTAAAATTGATGCACCATCACTTGCTCAACCAAATAAAAACTTCAAGAAGTTAAGTAATGCTGCAAATGCTGCTAAAACTATGGGTGAAGGCATTATATTGGGAGAAGTTATGAGTGATGCTCCAAAGCATAGTATAAATGAGGGGAGTTATAATCTAGCTAGACTTCAAGCAGCTCCAAATAATGTTATGAGTGGTGTAATGACTACTGCCATGTCTTCTGTAGCTTCTACCGCAAATTATTTAGATTCCGTAAATCCTTTTGGAAATCCATTTAACAGTATCTCAAGTAAACATCTAGGTGCAAACCTTTCAACTGTTTCAGCTCAACTATTAAATCAATCATCAGATAGCTTTGGTAATGCATGGCAAAATGTTTCTAATCTCGGAAGTGCTTCACATAGTGTTGCAGGCTATACGAACGCATACAACGATAACACAAGCAATATCAATTCAACTCCACAAGAATATCAATCTAATACTCAGGACACAATGACTAATAGCCTAGATAATATCAACATGGGTACTGAGTTTAATCAAGAAGCTTCTGAGGGTGTAAGAGAAGCTGTAGAACAACTTACCCAAACAATTTATAAAAATAATTAAGGAGAATACAAATGATTATAAAATCTCACAAAAGGGGTAACTTTGCCTAATAATGAAGATGCTATTAATGCAGTTGATTTAAATAACTATTTTAAAGAAAATGGTATTGACTTAGGTATAAGTGATGAATCAGCTAGAGATGGTGGTAATACGACAGCTTTAGGTGCTACTGCTGTTTTAGGTGGAGTAACAGCAAATCAAGCTAGTAAGATGTTTACAAGAGATGGGAATAGTTTATTTGGGAAGATTAGAGGAAGAAAATCATCTTCTAGTGAGACCGATTTTATCAGTGAATCTCAAAAACAATCCCAACACAACAATCCCAGCGATTCCAATAATCCAAGCCATGATAAATCTCCTAATTTAAATTCTGATACTAGTATACCACAAGAAAACAAAACACCTCTAAAAAATAACAATATGCAAAGTTCTTCTCTTCTAACAGGTGTTGTAATGGCGGCAGATCAATTCTTAGCAGGTGGAAAGGGTAGAAAAGCGACTTTTGGTGCAGCCGTTAGTGCTTGGCATAAAGCTAGAGGTCATGAAAAAGGTATCAATAAAGAGGGTAAAATGGAATGGAACTCAGTTGATGACTTTAAAGAGAAAGGGTATTCAAAAGGTGCAGATGGAAAATGGACTCACTCTAAAAATCAGAATGTTTCTGATTTCGGAGATGATTTAAAGAAAGCAACAACTACAAATCCAACAAACAATACAACGGGTGTTAACACTAAAGCTAATACTGGTGTTGACATGAAAAACTCCTTTGATAAAAATTCTAATACTATTATATCACAAGAAAACAAAACACCTCTAAAAAATAACAATATGCAAAGTTCTTCTCTTCTACCTGATAATAAATCACTAGCACAGCAAAGAATGATTGACAATG